>DASXUT010000061.1 GCA_036504675.1 Bacillota bacterium
TCGTTCTTTGAGGAGGGATGACTCCCGGCGAAAGGCACCCTATTGGGGCATCTTGGCTAAAATCTATCGCAATCTATGGGCGCTCAACCAAGCCGACAAATACTATCGGCTTTACCTAAAGCTCTCTATGCAGGAGAATAACGTTCTGCAAGTAGGTTACGGCCATATGGGTCTGGGTCTGAATTACTATCAGCAGGGCGATCAGGAAAAAGCCCTTGACTCTACTGAAAAAGCCCTGTCGATCTTTGAGTCCATGGGGAACGAATCGCTACGGTTCGCTGCCAAGCTCAACATTGCCTGTATCTATAACGCGATGAGCCGTCACGATCTATCCCTGAAGGTCCTGCAGTCAGTCCTAGCTGGGAATCTTCCGGTTGACTCTGCGATCTTGTGTAAGACCTATCAGGAGCTGGCCAAAACTCATTTACGCTTGGGGGCCATCGATGGGTTTTTCCAGGCCCGCGAAAGGGCTGGTGACTATGCTGTCCAATCAAAGAGTCTCGTGGAAATGGGCAGGGTGACCATGCTTGATGCGGAGTGGTTTTGGTCGCAGGGGCAGAACAAGAAAGCCATCCAGAGTCTGCGGAAGGCAATCATGATCTTCCGCAACCATGGGGCGGCTGTCGAACTTCGGCCAGCAGAAAAGCTGCTAATGACTTGGGTGAAAGGAGGGGACAGCGAATGAAGAGCATCCTCAAGAGGCTGGGAGCCGTCTTGGTCCTGGTCGTCTTGGTGTTGACCCTGGTCGCGACCCCTGTTCTCGCCGATCCTGCGAGTGAACCGTGGCCCCCGCGCTGCAACGTTGTCCTCCCGGGCAAGTAGACCAAGGCTAGCTAGCGGTTGAAGCATCAAGCAAGATGGAACGGGACAGCAAAGGAGCGCCACAGAGCGCTCCTTGTTGTTTCCATTACCAGGGCGGCCGGCCCGGGGCGTTCCCCGATGGCCCTCCCCCTACCCCTGCCTGACTTCCTCCATCATCCGCTGGCGCCGGCCGTCCCTCTCGGCCCGGCCATTCCCGCCGCCATTGCCCAGGGCTTCCCGGCCTTCCCCGTTCCCCTGCCCAGCCTTCCACCCTTGCTTCCTGGCCAGGGCGGCCCGGATGAAGTCCCGGAACAGCGGGTGCGGACGATTGGGCCGGGACTTGAACTCCATGTGGAACTGGGTCCCGATGAACCACGGGTGGTCCTTGAGTTCGATAATCTCGACCAGCCGGTCGTCGGGCGAGACTCCGGAGAGGATGAGGCCGGCGTCGCTGAGCGGCCCGCGGTAGTCGTTGTTGAACTCGAAGCGGTGGCGGTGCCGCTCGTTGATCATCAGCTCGCCGTAAGCTTCGTAGGTCTTCGTGCCCGGCTTGATCAGGCACGGGTATTGTCCAAGCCGCATCGTCCCGCCCTTATCGGAGATGTCCTTCTGCTCGGGCATGATATCGATCACCGGGTGCGGGGTGGCCAGGTCGAACTCGGTGCTGTTGGCTCCGTCGAGGCCGGCCACGTGGCGGGCCAACTCGATGACCGCGCACTGCATCCCGAGGCAGATTCCGAGGAAAGGCACCTTGTTCTCGCGGGCGTAGCGAGCCGCGGTGATCTTGCCCTCGATCCCCCGGCCGCCAAAGCCGCCGGGGACCAGGATGCCATCGGCCTCGGCCAGCAACGTCAGGCCGTCGCGCTCGACGGGTCGGCCGCGCTCGCCGTTCCGGGCCCGATCCCCGTTCCGTCCGCGCTCCCCGTCTTGGCCTTGCTCCCCCTCTGGCTCTGGCTCGAGGCTCTCCGAGTCGACCCAGGTGATCTTGACCCGGCAGTCACTGGTAATGCCGGCATGATAGAGGGCTTCGGCCACACTGAGATAGGCGTCGTGGAGGGCGACGTACTTCCCGACGAGGGCGATGCTGACCTCGTGGGTCGGATTCTCGATCTTGGCGACAAGCTGTCGCCACTCGGTCATGTCAGAGTCTTTGGCGTTGAGGCCGAGGCGCCTCACGACCAGATCGTCCAGGCCTTCCTCTTCGAGGAGGAGGGGCACGGAGTAGATCGACGGGGCGTCGACGTTCTCGACGACGGCATCGGCGGCGGTGTCGCAGAAGAGGGCGATCTTTTCCTTGAGATCCTTGGAGAGGGGATGGGACGTCCGGGCGACGATGACGTCTGGCTGGATACCGATGCTCCGGAGCTCCTTCACCGAATGCTGGGTGGGTTTGGTCTTCTGCTCGCCGGAGGCATCAATGAAGGGGACCAAGGTCACGTGGATGTACATGACCCGGTCCCGGCCGATGTTGGTCCTCATCTGGCGGATGGCTTCGAGGTATGGCAGGCTTTCGATGTCGCCGACGGTCCCGCCGATCTCGACGATGACCACGTCGACCTCGGGTTCTCGCCCGACCCTTTGGATCCGGTCCTTGATCTCGTTGGTGATGTGGGGGATGACCTGAACCGTCCCACCAAGAAAATCGCCCCGTCGTTCTTTAGCGATGACGGAGCCGTAGATCTGTCCAGTCGTTATGTTGTTGGACTTGGCGAGGCTGACGTCGATGAACCGTTCATAGTGACCGAGGTCGAGGTCTGTCTCAGCGCCGTCGTCGGTGACGAAGACCTCCCCGTGCTGGAGGGGGCTCATCGTGCCGGGGTCGACGTTGATGTACGGGTCGACTTTCAGGACGCTGACTCTGAGGCCTCGGTTCTTCAGCAGCCTGCCCAGGCTCGCTGCGGTAATGCCCTTGCCGAGGCCGGAGACCACGCCTCCGGTCACAAAGATGAACTTAGTCATCGACAATCCCCCTTCGCCCATCTCATTGTACCGGGTGGCTTAAAAGCGTGTCAAGGGGACAGGCTGTACGTTTCCGGCTCTATTAGGCTGGATGGGTGGCTTCGGCCTCGGCGTTAGGGGGAGGCTCGTCGAGGCGCCGGTCACCGCTCTCCGCCTCAGGCGTAGGCGAGGACGGTGATCTCGGTCTTCAGCGGCAGGTTGCCCGGCAGGACCTCGGTGCTCGGGCCGAGCTTGCGATGAAGCAATCTGGCCGCCTTCAGGAAATCGTCGACGGGGGCCAGCGGGATAGCCAGGACGTCAGTCTTGAAGTGCATCGGGATTACCAGTTTCGGATTCAACTGGTGGACAACCTCGACGGCCTCGGCCCCATCGATGGTGTAGGTCCCGCCGACCGGGATGAGGAGGATGTCAACTCGCCCGATTTCCTCGACCTGTTTTTCCGTCAGGAGGTGGCCGAGATCCCCGAGGTGGACCAGGCGTAGGCCGTCGATCTCGAAGAGGAAGATGAGGTTGGGGCCACGCTTTGCGCCCATCGAAGAGTCGTGAAAGCTTTCGATGCCGGTCACCTTGTGCTTGCCGGTCTTGTGCTCACCGGCGGTCTTGACGATCTTGGGCTTGCCGTCGATGGAACGGACGGAATTGTGGTCGAAATGGTCGTGGCTGACCGTGATGTAATCGGCCGAGACGGTCGGAGGCAGGTAACCGACGGTCTCATTGAAGGGATCGGTGACGATCTTCGTCCCGTCGTCGGCCGTCAGAAGGAAACAGGAATGTCCTAACCAGCGGATCTTCATCTGGTCTCACCTCCACCTTGATTGGCCGAAGCGGCCAGGAGCTCAGACACGGTGACCAGTCGGTAGCCGGCGGCCCGGAGGCCGTCGACAATCGCCGGAAGGGCGGCGATGGTGGCGGCGGGGGCATTGTGGAGCAGGATGATACCCCCGGGCTTGGCCCCCTTGAGAACGCCGCGGATGATGGTCTCCGGCTTCTTGCCGGGTTCATAATCCCCGACGCTGACCGACCAGAGGATTAACTTCTGCCCCGACCCGGCGATTGCCTTCTTACCATCGCGGGTTAGGATCCCGCCGGGGGGCCGGAAGAGCTCGCTGCTCTGACCGGTGACGGCGAAGACCGCCCGGCGGGTCCCCAGGATCTGGGCCCTGACTTCATCGATGTCGCCGATCTGGTTCAGCAGGGTGTGGTCGTAGGTATGGTTCCCGAATTCGAAGCCGTCGGCCACCACCCGCCTGGCCATCGCCGACTGCCAGGCCAGGCTGCGGCCGGTGACGAAGAATGTGGCCGGGGCTTTCTTCTCCTCAAGTATATCCAGAAGCTGCTGGGTTTCCGGGACCAACTCGTCATCGAAGGTCAGGGCGACGAGCTTGTCTTTGATGGCAACGGACTTGAACTCCTCGGGCCGGTCTCCGCCCCTGACCACGAGCACGGGCGCGCCGCTGTTAATCAGGTAGCGGCCGAGGCCGATCGTTGTGAAGCTGACCCCTTTCCGCGAGCAGGCCTGCCCGACCGGGACATAGATGGCACCGCTGCTGTTGTAAGCCTGGATGGGCTGTCCGTCAAAGAGGACCTCCCCCTGCGGCCCCCGGCCGTGAGTGGCCCCGAGGGCCGGGGCGAGGACCCGGATGGACGACAGGACCCGAGGGGTCGGGGTCAGGGCCGACCCGCCGGCCTCGCCGGCCTGCCCGACTCCGGCCGGGAGCTCAACGGACTTCTCGGTCAGCAGGGCGCCGTCCATGTAAACCTGGGTCGGCCGGGCCTCTCTGGGAACGAGCGGCAGCAGAGGGTGCCCGCTGTAGGCGCGGACTTCGCGACGGTCGTGGGTCACTTTGTAGGTCAGCTTGAGCTGCCTGGCCAGGGTCACCAGGTCGGTCATGGCCTGGCCGCCGACGTAACGCACAGCCACCGCCCGGCCGCCGATGCTGACCCGGCCGGAAGCCACGTCCCATTGGGCATAGATCCCGGCCGCCTCGGACAGCGGCCGCAGGGGTACCCGGTAGCGACCAAGGGCCGAGTGGGACTGGCCGATGACGATGTCGTCCACGTACAGGGTGTACGGGCCGAACCCAGGTAGCCGGTGGGTGACCGCCGCCCAGACCCCCAGAGCCAGGGCAACAATGAGAACAAGGCCGTATACTGCCGGCCTCGTTCGTCTCAGGACGATTCTCTTTCTGGCCGGAGAGGTGCGGCGTCTAGGCCTCCCCCTCCGGCTCCTGATCCCACCCATTGTCCTCTTCGCCCTCAATTCTCAGGGCATCGATCTCATCGTGTGGTTCATCGCCGGCCTCGTCGCGGTGATAGGCGTCGTCGCGGCGGGGCCGCAGGCTGGTGATAAGGGGGGTGGCCTTGGTCGGGACTTGTTTCGGAGCCCAGCGGCGCAGTCCCCAAAGACCCTTGCCGAGGTGCTGAAAACGGTTGTCCATGTTGATCTCGGTGTGGATCTCCGCCATCAGCCGGGTCGGGTTCAGACCCCTGGCGGCAAAGGCCGGCGACAGGGTCTTGACCTTGACGACCTCGTCGATGAGGTCCTTGTAGTACATGGGCTGGCCGCTTTGGAGGAGGATGCGGTAAGCCAGTTCTACCGGGCTGGTCTCTGGGTCCAACTCCTTACCCTGTGCGATGGCCATTTAGTTCACCTCTGTGTCCAGGTAAACAAGCCTCCGGGGAAAAAACTCGCTTTCCTATTCGCTTCCCTCCCACTTTTTCCCTTCCTGCCGAACGGGAGTTGTCGAAAGAAATCGATACCCAGCGAGGGGTCGGTTCATTCATCCCCGGACCGGCCGCTTCATTCCACGTCCGACCGGCCTATTCCTTCCTGGCGAGGCCGCGTTTGACGATTTCCTGGGCCAGGTACGAGGCGACCATCGGGGGTAGGGTCCCGGGCCCGAAGCCGGCGTCGTAGCCGAGCTCGACGGCCAGTTCGTGGGTGATCCGGGGGCCTCCGCAGACCAGGATGACCCGGTCGCGCAGGTCCTCCGCCTCGAGGAGTTCGACCAGTTCGGTCAGGTTCTTGACGTGGATGTTCTTCTGGGTCACCGTCTGGGAGACGAGGATGGCGTCGGCCCCCAGCTCGATGGCCTTGGCCACCAGCGTCTCGTTGGGGACCTGGCTGCCCATGTTGACCGCGGCGATCTCCGGGTAACGCTCGAGCCCGTAACTCCCGGCGTAACCCTTCATGTTCATGATCGCGTCCAGGCCCAGCGTGTGGGCATCGGTTCCGGTCGAGGCTCCGACGACGATGACCTTGCGTCCTATCTTGTCCCGGATGAACGAGTTTATCTGGTCGAAATCCATCGTCTCGACCTGGACCTTGGGGACGTCGATCCGCTTCGCGTCGATTCCTAAGGGGAGCTTGCCATAGACTATGAAGAAGGTGAAGCCGTTGGTCAGGTTTTCGGAGTGGACGACCTGAGGTTCTTCGAGGCTCATCCGGCGGGCGATGGCCTTGGCCGCCTCGACGGCCACCTCGCCGGCTTCCAGGGGGAGGGTGAAGCTGACCTGCACGGCCCCGTCGTTCATGGCGTCGCCGTAGGGGCGGAGGTCGGTCAGGTCGACCTTGGCCACCTCGGTCCGGTCGGAGCGGGTCTTCGAGAGGATCGCGGTCATTCGGCCTCACCCCCTTGGAACTGGTCCTGGAGTTCGGCCGGCAGCATCAACCTGGGGAAGGGGTTGAAGTAGTCGGGGCTCTTAGGGACCACTCCGTCGGCCCCTTTCCCGCCGGTCTGCGGCCGCTTGACCCGAGCGAACAGGCCGCGCTCCAAGGCCGTCATCAGGCCGATCTGCTGGATCTCTTCGAGCATGGTCGTGGCCCGCCAGAGGATGTCGGCCGTGTACCGTTGGACCCGGCCGTCCTTCTTGTAATTGATCTCCTCGCCCAGGTGCCGGGCAAAGTTGAAGACGTACTTGGCGTTGTCGATGGCCAGGAATCGGTCGTGGAGGAAGGGGGTGTGGATGGCCTCGGTGAGCATCCCGAGGAGCTGGATGCCCTGGCCGGTGGCCACCGAGACCAGATTAAACATCACGTGCTCGGCGTAGCTCTTGAAGATGTTGCCGGTGATGTGCTTGGTCGGCGGCATGTACTTGAGGAGGCAGTCGGGGAAGATCTGCCGGGTCATCTGGGCCTGGGCCAGCGAATAGAGGAGACCGTCCTCGACCTCCGGGAAGATGGCGAAGACGTGGCCGAGCCCGATCTGCTTCGGCGGCAGCCCAGCCCTCAGGGCGAACTGCTCGTTGATGAACTGAGAGGCCAGGACGGTGTGGGCGGCCTCGACCGGGTCGTCGGTGGTCAGATAGTTGTCCTCGCCGGTGTTGATGACGATGCCGGCAAAGGCGTTGATCATCCGGGAGAAGGACTGATCGATGAAGGTCCGCTTCATGTTGATGTCGCGGAAGAGGATCCCGTACATCGAGTCGTTGAGCATCATGTCCAGCCGCTCGAGGGCCCCCATGGCGGCGATCTCCGGCATGCACAGGCCGGAGGCATAGTTGACCAGCCGCGGGTAACGGTGGACCTCCTCGGCCACCTCGTCGAGGGCCTTCCGCATGATCCGGAAGTTCTCTTGGGTGGCGTAGGTGCCGCCGAAACCGCCGCTGGTCGCATGGTAGGGGACATAGTCGAGGAGGCTCTGGGCGGTGTGCCGGATGACGGCGATGATGTCCGCCCCCTGGCGGACGGCCGCCGTGGCCTGAACGACATCCTCGTAGATGTTCCCGGAGGCGACGATGACGTAGAGGTAGGGCTCGCGGCCCATGCCCAGCCGGTCGACGCAGGCCTCGCGCTCGGCCCGCCGGGCGGCGATCCGGGCTGCGGCCTCTCTGGCCAAGTCCTCAGCCACCTTACGGGCCTCGTCCTCGGCCTTGACCGGCACCTTGCACAGATCGATGGACCCACGGGCCACGGCTTCGGACACTTGTTGGACGTCATAGCCGAAGTAGTGGACCGCGTTTCCAAGCCAGAAGGCGGCACCGCGCCCAAGGCCGCCGTCTTTCTGGATGTTCTCCACGACGACATTGGGGAGGGGGACATCGTCCTCGTCCACCCCGTCGATCCCGAACAGCCGGGCGACGGTCCGTTCGGTGGTCGTCGTCGTGTGGACGGCAATGAATTTTTGGATGTCCGCGGTGATCCGCCGGGCCGCCTTCCGGGCCCTCAGGATGAGGTCTTCATCCAGTTCAAGGAGTACCTCTCCCATCTTGCTCTTGTCCCCTTTCTCTCTAATCTGCCAGGCGCTAAGCAACGACCTCCCACTTCGGGCGTGATGGCCATTCTCCGTCGAGGCCGAGGGCAGGGAAGCCAGCTAGATGCTACCCGGCCGGACGTTGACAGCCTCGCCCAAGACCAAATCGTAGGTTGGCAAGGGAGCGACCGCGGCCCCGACTCGATCGAGGAACTCGCGGGGCTGGTACGAGGGGCCGACGGGGGAATACGGGTTGACCGTGACCGCCAGGAGGTTGATCGGGCTGAGCACCCGGACGCGGCCTCCGGCGGCGACGAACTTCTTCCACCCCCCGTGCTCGACGAAGACCTTGGTCCCGTCGGACACGATCAGCTCGACCTTCGTCAGGAGCTTGGGCCGGTCGGTCAGCTCCTTGACGAGGCTGCCGGGGAGGGCCCCTCCGAAGGCCACCGCCTTGGCCTCTTCGCCGATGGACGCGAGGATGGCCCCGGATTGGTCGAGGGCGGTTTTGATGTCGAGGAACTGTGGTTCGTAACGGTCGTTGATGACCGCGTACTTCCGGGCGTTGATGACTTCCTTGGCCACCTGCTCCAGGCGGGCGTCCCGGGTCCGCTTCAAGTTGAACAGTTCGACGGTGGTCCGGGTGCGGGCGACCGTCTGGGCCATCGACGGGCCGAGGGCGGCCCCGGTGGCCAGAATGGCCGCCTGGGTGATGGCCGGGGCGGCGGTGGCCACCCGGTCGAAGGCCCCGTCCACCAGGACCAACTGGGCCCCGTGACGGCGCATGGTCTGGCAGACCTCATGGAGCTGGTGGGCCGTGTCCGGGCCGACCAGGAGGACGTTGCCTGGTTTGAGGACCCGGAGGATGAGGACCCGGCCGAGCTGGGTCACGAACGGGGTGCCTTCGGCCAGCTCCAGGTCGGCCTGGCTCTGTTCTATCGCGCTGTCGACGGTGGCCACCAGGTTGCCCTGGCCGGCCTTGATGGCCGGCTTGGGCAGGCGGGTGATCTCGTCGACCCGCTCGCCGTCCCGTCCTGATGAGGTCATACCGAGGAAGACCCCGCGCGCGTTGGCCTCGTCGACGAGGCGGTTGAGGGTCACCGTCTTGCCGACGTTCTTGGCCATGCCGACGACGGAGACGGACTGGTAATTCCCCTTGCGGATCAGGTCGATAAGGGTCATTTTCGCTCAGTCCTGCCTTTGGGGCTCTGCTTCTTGGGCCTTCGCTTGAACCGTTCGAGACCCTTGGGCTCAATGCTGAGGGTCTTCATCTGGCCGGTCATCAGGGCGGCCACGCCGGTGGTCCTTTCGTGCTTGGTGTGGCAGAGCGGGCAGATCTCGGCGTGGTCGACCCGGGGTTCGGGCTCGGGGTAGACCGAGATGACCCCTTCGTAGTTGCGGAGGACTACGGCTCCCTCACCTTGGGAGATGAGGTACTGCGGGCCGACGGGGATCTTGCCGCCGCCGCCCGGCGCGTCGACGACGTAGGTCGGGACGGCCAGGCCGCTGGTGTGGCCGCGGAGGGCCTCGATGATCTCGATGCCCTTGGCCACCGGGGTGCGGAAGTGCTCGAGTCCCCAGGAGAGGTCGCACTGGTAGACGTAGTACGGGCGGACCCGCATCCTGACCAGTTCGTGGACGAGCCGCTTCATGACCTCCGGGCAGTCGTTCACCCCACGCAGTAGGACGCTCTGGTTGCCGACGGGGACGCCGGCGTCGACCAACCGCTCGCAGGCGGCGCGGGATTCCGGGGTGACCTCCCGGGGGGTGTTGAAGTGGGTGTTCAACCAGACTGGGTGGTACTTGCGGAGCATCTGGGCGAGGGGCTCGGTGATCCGCATCGGCAGGACCACGGGGGTCCGTGAACCGATCCGGATAATCTCCACGTGTGGGACGGAGCGCAGTTCCTTCAGAATGTATTCGAGCTTGTCTTCCTCATAGACCAGGGCATCCCCGCCGGAAAGGAGGACGTCGCGGACGACCGGGGTCCGGCGGATGTAGGCCAGGCCCGCATCGATCTCCCGCTTGGTCCGGGGTCGGTCGTTGACCCCGGCGAAGCGCCGCCGGGTGCAGTGGCGGCAGTACATCGAGCACTGGTCGGTGATGAGGAAGAGGACCCGATCGGGGTAACGGTGGGTGAGGCCGGGCACCGGGGCGTCGGCGTCCTCGCTCAGCGGGTCCGGGCTCTCCCAGGCGGTGTGCTTCAGCTCGAGAGAGGTTGGGACGGCCTGGCGGCGGATCGGGTCGTCCGGGTCGTTCGGGTCGATCAGGGAGGCGTAGTAGGGGGTGATCGCCATCCGCAGGCTGGCGAGGCAGCTGTGGGCCCCCTCTTCCTCCTCCGGGGTCAGCCTGACGACCTTCTTCAACTGGTCGACCGTGGTGAGGCGATTCCTGATCTGCCAGTGCCAGTCGTTCCAGTCGTCTTTCGAGACTCGGCTCCACAGGGGGATGTCGTGGTAGTCCCGCCTATGGTAAACCTGCGTCGGCCGGGCCGTCGGCAGGGTCCTGTCTTTCCTGGGTTCCTCGGCCATGGGTCCCACTCCTAGCTCCTAGTTGACGAACATCTTCTCGAACATCGCCCGCAGCTTGGGCGACTCCCGCATCAGCTCGAGGGCGATCTCGGCGTGGCCGGCGGTGTAGCCGTTGCCGATGATCATGTTGACGTCCTTGCCGACCCCTTCGGCCCCTAGGGCCGCGGCGGTGAAGCTGGTGGCCATGGAGAAGAAGTAGACCAGCCCGTTGTCGCGGGTGGGCAGGATGGACGACATCTCCGTGCCGGGGATATTGACGCAGTTGATGGTCAGGTCGGCCAGACGCCCGCCGGTGGCCTCGGCGACTTTCTGGAGGATTTCCACGGGCTTGGTGGCGTCCCCGATAAGGGGGACGTCGACGAAGCCGGACTCGACCATCCGATCGTAGCTTGCCTGGCTATGCCCAAGGCCGATGACCTTGCCGGTGACGCCGGCCCGCTTCTTGGCCTCATATAGACAGAGTAGGCCGGACTTGCCCCCCGCGCCGATGACGAAGACGACGTCGCCCGGACGGACCAGCTTGGCCGTTTGGGCCGGGGCCCCGGCCACGTCGAGAACGGCCAGGGACAGCCGGTCCGGGAGGTCCTTGGGGAGCTTGGCGTAGATGCCGCTCTCGAAGAGGATGGCCCTACCCTCAATATCGACCTGATCGGTGTCAAGATTGATCCGCTTGATCCGCTTGATCGTCAGCGGGGTCAGGGACAGAGAGACCAGGGTGGCCAGACGGTCGCCGGGGGCCAGGGCCGGGGCCTTGGTGCCGTCGGCGAACTTGGCCGCCAGGGCCGGCCCGACCTCGGCCACCGTTCCCAACAGCATCCCGCCGGACCCGGTGACCGGGTTCTGCATCTTGCCGCGGTCGGCGACGATCTCCACGATCATCTGGCCCATCTTCTTCTCGTCTCCGCCGCAGGCCTTCTTGATCTGGGTGAAGCTGGCGGCGTCGATGTTGAGGGTCTGGACGTCGATGAGGACCTCGTTGGCCCGGGGCTTTGGCGTGCCGTCGATCTTCTTGGCCGCCTGGGGAAGGGAGCCGGGGGGGTCGATCACTCGGTAGCAGCCAAAGGGGTCAAGGGTAGTGGGCATGTCGTTCCCTCCCTCTGGTCTCGTCGTCTGGTGTGACTTTAGGCCTACATCCGTTCGGGCGCGCTTACCCCCACGAGTCCCAGGGCGTTCCGGAGGACGATCCGGGTGGCGTCGACCAGGACCAGGCGGGCATCGCGGACCTCCGGCTCGGCCCCCAGGACCCGGCAGGAATCATAGAACTTGTGGAACAGGGCGGCCAGGTCCAGCACGTAGCGGGTGAGCCGGTGCGGCTCGCGGGCCAGGGCCGCCCCGGCGATTTCCTCGGGCAGGAAGGCCAGTTTCCGCAGGAGTTCGGACTCACTCGGATCCTGCAGCCTGGTCAGGTCGACCGAGGCGTCGGCCCGCGGGGCGAGCCCCTCCTGAGCGGCCTGCCGGAGCAGGCTGGAGATGCGGGCATGGGCGTATTGGACGTAGAAGACCGGGTTATCGGCCGTCTTCAGCTTGGCCAGGTCAAGGTCGAAGTCCAGGTGGCTGGAGGCCGCCCGCATCAGGAAGAAGAAGCGCGCGGCGTCCGTGCCGACCTCGTCGAGGAGCTCCTCCATGGTCACGAATTCGCCGGCCCGCTTGGACATCTTGACCAGTTGCCCGCCGGAGAGGAGCCGCACCCATTGGACGATCAGGATCTCCAGGGAGCCGGCCGGGTAGCCGAGGGCTTCGATCATGGCCATCATCCGGGCGACGTGGCTCATGTGGTCGGGGCCCCAGAGGTTGATGACCTTGTCGAAGCCCCGCTCGAACTTGTTCTGGTGGTAGGCGATGTCGAGGGCGAAGTAGGTCGGCTCGCCATTGGAACGGACCAGGACCCGATCCTTGTCGTCGCCGAAGGTGGTCGAGCGGAACCAGACCGCCCCATCCTGCTCGTAGGTGTGGCCCCGCCGCCGGAGGGTCTCAATGGCCTTGTCGGTGGCCCCCGTCTCGACCAGACTCTTCTGGGAGAACCAGACGTCGTAGCCCACGCCGTATCGGTCGAGCTGGTCCTTGTGGGTGACGACGATCCGCTCGACGGCGTAGGCGGCCAGTTCCCGCTGGCGAGCCAGTTCATCAGGGTTGGCGAGGAGGCGGTGAGCCTCGGCCTCGCCCCGCCGGCCGAGGAACTCCCTGGCGATGTCGATCACGTACGCGCCGGGATAGCAGCCCTCCGGGAACTCTATGGTCTCTCCGAGGAGTTCCCTCAGCCTGAGCTCAAAGGACTTGCCCAGGGTGTCGACCTGGGTGCCCATGTTGTCGACGTAGTACTCACGCTGGACCTCGTGGCCGGACCGGTCGAGGCAGGCGGCCAGGGCGTCGCCGAAGGCGGCGGCCCGGGCGTTGACCACCACCAGCGGCCCGGTGGGGTTGGCGCTGACGAATTCGACCTGCACCTTGTGGCCGGCCCCGGCCTGGCTGCGCCCGTAGTCCCGGTCCAGCCGGACGATCTCGCGCAGGGCCTCGAAGATCCAATCGGGCCGAAGGTGGAAATTGATGAAGCCGGGGCCGGCGATCTCGGCCCGGTCGATCAGACTGTCCTTGAGATCAATTGCTTCAAGCAAGAAGGTTGCCAACTGGCGCGGGTTCTGCTTGGCCGCCCTGGCCAAGAGCATGGCGGCGTTGGTGGCGTAGTCGCCGTGCTGACGGTCCTTCGGCACTTCGAGGTAGACCGGCGGGATTTCGGCGGCTCCCGCCAGTTTTTCGGCCACGACTCGCTTGGCGGCCGCCTCCAGGCGGGCGACGATGTCGCTCTTGATCCTTTCAGTGAGGGGTGCTCCGGCCGGGTTGGACATCTCTACGATAGCCTCCTCTGTTAGCGACGAAAAGGGCGGGCCGATGGCCCGCCCGCCCGCTTCATCCGGCGACCATGCCGGGCTAACGCCCCAGACAGATGATCGCTTCCCTGATCAGCTTGGCCGCCAGGATGGCCGTCCGCTCGCTCGGGTCGACGGCCGGCGCCACTTCCACGAGGTCCAGGCCGACCACACGGACCTCTCCCCGGCGATGGCTCTCGCGCAAGGCGTAGAAGCTGTCAAAGACCTCCCGCGGGGAGAAACCTCCCGGCTCAGGCGTACCTGTGCCGGGGGCGTAAGCCGGGTCGAAGGCGTCGATGTCGAAGGTCACGTAGAGAGGCCGACCCCGGAACTCACGCAGGGCCGCTTTGACCGACGGCAGGAGACTCTCCCGAAACAGGAGGGTATTCGCCTTGGCGTAGACCAACTCCTCTTTGATCCCGGACCGGATGCCGAACTGAGCGATGGACTTGGGCCGGAGGCGTTCGGCGACCCGTCTCATGACGGTGGCGTGGGACAGGCGCTCGCCGCAGTAGGCTTCGCGCAGGTCGGCGTGGGCGTCGAAATGCAGAACGGCCAGGTCCTGGTACTTGGTGACGACGGCTTCCACGGCCGGCAGGGTGACCAGGTGCTCCCCGCCCAGCATCAGGGGGATGTGGCCGTCCTCGACGAGCCTGACAGCGATCTGTCTGATGACGTCGAGGCAGGCGGTCAGGTTGCCAAGGGGCAGATGGGCGTCGCCGAGGTCGAAAAAGGGGACCTCCGAAAGGTCATGCTCTAGTTCCCAGCTGTAGTCCTCGATCCCCGTCGAGGCCTCGCGGATGCGCCTCGGGCCGAGGTACGCCCCCGGCCGGTAACTCGTGGTGATATCGAGGGGCGCACCGAAGATGACCACCGCCGACCGACGGTAGTCTTCACCGGCCCCCAGGAAACCGTGGGCCCGTTCAATCAGTCCGTTGTAGGCTTCGGTAGTGGTGCCATTGCGATTGGTCATCGATACCACCGCCCAAAGGTGGAGATATTCTGCGTCAAGGGGCCCCCGGTTATGCCTTTCGCGTCAATACCAGAGGGCCACCCCGGCGAAGGCGCAGCCGCAGCGTTCCACCTTGTGCTCGGCGGCTCGGATGATCACTCGGGCCAAGGGCATCTGTCGGACCTGGAAGGCCTCTTCAACCATGGCCTTGACGGCGGCCTCGGCGGCCTCTTTGTGGCAATGGCCGGAGAACTCCATGATCGCGCCGAAGGTGTCGGCCGACAGGCCGACGCCGATGGCGGCGGAGATCACTTCCCCGGGCTTCTCCGAGGCGATCGTCCCGAACGCCGTGGGGACCAGCGAACCGGGGGCGATCGTGAGGCTCTCGACCTCGCGAGCCCCGGGGGGCAGGATGCTGGACACCCTGAGCAGGTTGAGGTTACCGATACCAGCCTTCAGGATGGCGTTATCAAAGGCGTTCAACTCGGTGCCGCCCTCGGAGGAAGCGGCAACGACAGTGAATTTAACGGGGGTTGGCAGCAAGCTCTTCTCCGGCCTCCTTGTGGTCATGGGTCCGGGGTCTAGACCCATGGGTCTGGGCTGTGGCAATTATACCAGACCCATCCGGAATTGTGAACCATCTCGAGCCTGGGAAGGCCAGAACAAGGCCGGTGCGAGGGCCGCACCGGCCAGAGCGGACGACGAGTCCCGGCGGCCCTAGAGATTGGCGTAGTAGAGGGTGACCGACAGGATCATCGTCACGACCAGGATACCGACGACGATGGCGGCCAGGAGACGGCGATGCCGGAACATGCTTTCCCTCCGAGACTGGCCCGGCGCGGGCCGGAGTAACGACGGCTTCATCTTACCACGGCCGGCCCGGCAAGGAAAGCGCATATCAGCTCCCGGAGGCGCAGATGACTAGCTAGAGCCCCGGGCCAAGATATCTTCATCTCAACTGATAGATTTTCTGTCAGACAGCGGGAGGTGTTCTATTGACAATTTCCCAAGGCTTTTCTATAATTCAAGCTGGATACCACCCGATGGAGAGTGATCCCCGGTGAGACTGCACGGACCGAATGAGCCGGTCTACACCATCGGCGTCGCCGCCAAGCTGCTCAATGTGAATCCTCAGGTGTTGAGGATGATCGAGCGGGCGGGGCTGGTGGAGCCGGCCCGGACGGATAAGAAGACCCGACTCTACTCGGAGAACGACCTTCTGCTCCTGCAGAGGATTTGCTACCTCACCCGGGTGGAACGGGTCAACCTGGCCGGGGTACGAACCATCCTGCGGATGGAGACCCAGACCACGATCGTCCGGCGGATCATCCCGCTCGGTCCGGGCAGCGAGGATGAAGATGAGTAAGAGGCGCCGAAGTTCGAACAAAGACTAGGCACGAGGAGGTAGACAATGGGTAAGGTTGTGGGAATCGACCTGGGGACGACCAACTCGGTCATCGCCGTCATGGAAGGCGGCCAACCCAAGGTGATCATCAATTCCGAAGGCAGTCGGCTGACGCCGTCGGTCGTCGGCTTCACCAAGACCGGTGAGCGTCTCGTCGGGCAGTTGGCCCGTCGTCAGGCCGCGGTCAACCCGGAGAACACCGTGTTCTCGATCAAGCGCTTCATGGGCCGCCGTTTCGACGAGGTCACCGAGGAGCGTCGGCGCGTCCCCTATACGGTCAAGGCCGGTCACGCGAGCGAGGTCCGGGTGGCCGTCCCGGTGGCCGGGAAGGAACTCACCCCGGAAGAGATCTCGGCGATGATCCTGACCAAGATGAAGGAAGACGCCGAGAAGTACCTCGGTGAGAAGATCACCCAGGCGGTCATCACCGTCCCCGCCTACTTCAACGACTCGCAGCGCCAGGCGACCAAGGACGCCGGCCGCATCGCCGGCCTTGAGGTGCTCCGAATCATCAACGAGCCCACCGCCGCGGCTCTGGCCTACGGGATGGAGAAGAAGGCCAACGAGACCATCCTCGTCTGGGACCTCGGCGGCGGCACCTTCGACGTCTCGGTCCTCGAGGTCGGGGAGGGGGTCTTCGAGGTCAAGTCGACCTCCGGCGATACCCACCTGGGCGGCGACGACTATGACGAGCGGATCGTCAACTACGTGGCCGAGAACTTCCAGAAAGAGAACGGCATCGACCTGCGCAAGGACCGTCAGGCCCTGCAGCGGCTGATCGAGTCGGCCGAGAAGGCCAAGATCGAGCTGTCCCAGGTCTTTGAGACCACCATCAGCCTGCCCTTCATCACCGCCGACCAGAACGGCCCGAAGCACCTCGAGCAGAAGATCACCCGGGCCAAGTTCGAGGAGGTCACCGCCGACCTCACCGAGCGGACGATCAAACCCTTCCGTCAGGCCATTCAGGACGCCAAGCTGAGTGAGTCGGACCTCGACGAGATCATCCTCGTCGGCGGGGCCACCCGCATGCCGGTCATCCAAGAGTTGGTCCGCAAGCTGACCGGCAAGGAGCCGCACCGCGGGGTGAACCCGGACGAGGTCGTCGGCGTCGGCGCCGCCATCCAGGCCGGCGTGCTGGCCGGCGAGGTCAAGGACATCGTCCTCCTCGACGTCACCCCCCTGACCCTGGGCATCGAGACCCTCGGCGGGGTGATGACCAAGCTCATCGAGAGGAACACGACCATCCCCACCCGGAAGAGCGAGATCTTCACCACCGCGGCCGACGGCCAGACCAGCGTGGAGATCCACGTCCTGCAGGGCGAGCGGGAGTTCGCCCGGGACAACCGGACCCTTGGCCGCTTCCACCTGGCCGGCATCCCGCCGGCTCCGCGGGGGATCCCCCAGATCGAAGTGGCCTTCGACATCGACGCCAATGGTATCCTCAACGTCACCGCCAAGGACCTCGGCACTCAGAAGGAGCAGAAGATCACCATCACCGCCTCGACCCAGCTGTCCAAGGACGAGGTCAACAAGATGGTCGACGAGGCCAAGAAGTACGCCGGCGAGGATGCCAAGCGGAAGGAAGAGGTCGAACTCAAGAACCGCGCCGACAGCCTGATCTACGCCACCGAGAAGAATCTGAAGGACATCGGGGACCGCCTCTCACCCACCGACAAGCAGGCCATCGAATCGGCCCTCAATGAGCTCAAGGAAGCGGTCAAGGACGGCGGCACCGAGCGCATCAAGTCGGCCCAGGACCGGTTGCAGCAGGCGTCCCACAAGATGGCCGAGGAGCTTTACAAGAAGACCTCAACGACCGGCACAGGCGGGCCCGGTGGCCCGAGCGGCGCCGGCGCCCCGGGGGCCGAGCCGAACGACAAGGCCGCCGGACCGCAGGGCGACGTGATCGACGCCGAGTTCAAGACGAAGGAAGATAAGGGCTGAGGGTCGAGCAAAGACCCATCCGGGGTCTATCGAGACTCCACCGAGGGCGAGGGGCGCGTTCGTTCCTCGCCTTCCGTCTGGAGCGGAGGTGCTTATAGTTGGCTTCTCAAGAAGAGAAGGCGGACCGGCCGGAGGCCGGGCCGGACCTCGAAGCTGAGCTGAAGAAGGCCCAAGCAGAGGCGACCGAGAATTACGACCGCTTCCTGCGGGCCCGGGCCGAACTGGACAACTACCAGAAGCGGGTGCAGCGTGACCTGGCGGCGACCATCCGCCGCGGCAAGAAGGATCTGCTCCTGAACGTCCTGGACGTGATCGACAACCTCGACCGGGCCCTGGAGACCTGGCGTGAAGAGGGCACGGCGGCCGCTGACCCGCACTTGGCGGGGATCGAGATGATCCACCGCCAGCTCATGTCGGCCCTGTCGGCGGAAGGGGTCGCCCCCATCGAGGCCAAGGGGGTTCCCTTCGACCCGACCGTCCACGACGCCGTAGCCGCCTGGGAGAAGGACGGCATCAACACGGAGATCGTCACCGACGAGATTCGGCGAGGGTACACCTACGAAGGCGAGGTCCTCCGGCCGGCCAGGGTCCGGGTGGCCAAGCCGAGGGCCTGACGGGCGAATAATGGGCCGGGGATAGGCCGCGGCCGGAGGTCGGCTCATGGAATACAAGGATTACTACGCCATCTTGGGCGTCGACAGGAAGGCCGCGGACAAGGAGATCAAGTCGGCCTACCGCCGGCTGGCCCGCAAATTCCACCCGGACGTCAACCCGAACGACCGGGAAGCGACCGAGAAGTTCAAGGAGATCAACGAGGCCTATCAGGTCCTCTCGGACCCGGCCAAGCGGTCGCGCTACGACCAGCTCGGGCCGGACTGGGAGAAGACCTTTCGGGCCGGGGGTTTCGGTCAGGGGGCCGGACCTGGGAGGCCTGGCGGTCCGGGTGGCTTCGGCCCCGGCTTCCCCGGGGGCTTCCGCAACGTGCGGGTCGAGTGGGCCAACGCCGGCGAGTCCGGGGACTTCTCGGACTTCTTCCGAACCGTCTTCGGCGATATCGGCGGGGTCTCAGACCTGGGCGGCCTGGGGGACCTCCTGGGCGGAGGGGCGCGGGCGGCCGGGCGCAAGGCGCGGCGCCCGCGGGCGACCTGGCGCGGTCCGGGGCCTGCCGGCGAGCAGCCCGGCTTCGCCGCCAACGATGTCGAGCATCCCCTGGAGATATCCCTCGAGGAGGCCTTCTTCGGCGGTCAGCGGGCGCTCCAGATCGAGACCGGCGAGGGTGGGACCCCCCGCCGCCTGGAGGTGAAGATCCCGGCCGGCATCCGCGAAGGCCAGAGACTTCGCGTGGCCGGACAGGGGGTCGGCGGTGGCGACCTGTATCTGACCATCCGCTACCAACCGCATCCCATCTTCCAGGCCAAGGGCGACAACCTCGAGACCGAGGCCGCGGTCGACCTTTATCAGGCGCTTCTCGGCGCCGACGTGGAGGTCCTGACCATGCGGGGCAAGGCGAGCATGAAGATACCCCCGGAAACCCAACCCGGACAGGTTTTTCGCCTGCGCGGCCAGGGCCTGCCGGCCTCCGGCGCGCACCCGGTCGGGGACGAACTCGTCCGCGTGCGGGTTGTCCTGCCGACCGGGCTCGAGGACAAGGCCAAAGACCTCGTCAAAGAGATGGCCCAGGTTCATCCATATACACCGAGGTGATCAGGCGTGCGTCTGGATCGATTCACGGTCAAGTCCCAAGAGGCCCTACAGGCGGCCCAGCAGTTGGTCTCCGAGACCAACCAGCAGGAGATCACGCCTGAGCATATCCTCCTTGTCCTGCTCGGCCAGGAGGAGGGGGCCGTCCGTCCGATCCTGCAGAAGTTGGGGGTCAACCTGCCGGCCCTGGAGCGCCAGCTGAAAGCCGAGCTCGAGAAGACCCCCAAGATTTACGGGGCCGGCCAAGGGCAGGCCTACCTGTCGCCGAAGGCCATCCAGGTCCTCGATGCGGCCACCAAGGAAGCCGAGCGGCTGAAGGACGAGTATGTCAGCACCGAGCACATCCTCCTGGGCATCGCCGCCGAAGGGTCGGGCGACGCGTCGCGCGCCCTCAAGGCGGCGGGCGCCGACCGCGGCGCCATCTACCGGGCGATGGTCGACGTGCGGGGGACCCAGCGGGTCACCGACCAGGACCCCGAGCAGAAGTATCAGGCCCTGGCCAAATACAGCCGCGACCTGACCGACCTGGCCCGCAAGCAGAAGCTCGACCCGGTCATCGGCCGGGACGATGAGATTCGGCGGGTGATCCAGGTCCTCTCGAGACGGACCAAGAACAACCCGGTCCTAATCGGCGAGCCGGGGGTCGGCAAGACGGCCATCGTCGAAGGCCTGGCCCAGCGGATCATCGCCGGCGACGTGCCGGAGACGCTCAAGGGCAAGCGGGTCGTGGCCCTCGACCTCGGCGCCCTGGTCGCCGGGTCGAAGTATCGCGGCGAATTCGAGGACCGGCTGAAAGCCGTCCTCAAGGAGATCGAGGCCGCCCAGGGAGAGATCGTCCTGTTCATCGACGAACTCCATACCCTGGTCGGCGCCGGCGCGGCGGAAGGGGCCATCGACGCCTCGAACATGTTGAAGCCGGCCCTGGCCCGCGGCGAGCTGCGGGCGGTTGGGGCGACGACCCTTGACGAATACCGCAAGCACATCGAGAAGGACGCCGCCCTCGAGCGGCGCTTCCAGCCGATCTACGTCGGCGAGCCGTCAGTCGAGGACACCATCGCCATCCTCCGGGGGATCAAAGACCGCTATGAGGTCCACCACGGGGTGAAAATCAAGGACTCGGCCCTCGTAGCCGCGGCGGGGCTATCGAACCGCTATATCAGCGACCGCTTCCTTCCCGACAAGGCCGTCGACCTGATCGACGAGGCGGCTTCGCGCCTCCGCATCGAGATCGAGTCGATGCCCAGCGAGGTCGATGAAGTCCAGCGGCACCTGACTCAGCTCGAGATCGAGCGCCAGGCCTTGGCCAAGGAGCCCGAGTCGGACAGGTCGGCCCGCGACCGTCTGGCCAAGATCGAAAAGGAGATGGCCGACCTCCGCGAACGGCTCAGCGGCCTCCGGGCCCAATGGGAGAACGAGCGGGGGGCCATCGAGAAGCTGCGCGACCTGAAGAAGCGGATCGAAGAGGCCAAGGGTCAGGAGCAGGAGGCCGAGCGCCGAGGCGATCTGGGCAAGGCGGCCGAGCTTCGCTACGGGACGATTCTTCAGCTTCAGAAGGACCTTGACCAGGCCAGTGCCGAGCTTGGCCAGGGGGCGACCGGGGCGGCCGGCGGCAAGAAGCGGCGGATGCTCAAGGAAGAGGTCGATGAGGAAGACGTGGCCGAGGTCGTCGCTAAGTGGACCGGGATCCCGGTCGCCCGGATGATGGAGGGCGAGGTCCAGAAGCTGGTCAAGATGGAGGAGCGCTTGGGGCGCCGGGTGGTCGGACAGGATCAGGCCCTCAAGGCCGTGGCCAACGCCGTCCGCCGGGCCCGGGCCGGGCTTTCCGACCCGAACCGGCCGATTGGGTCATTCCTCTTCCTCGGCCCGACCGGTGTCGGCAAGACCGAGCTGGCCCGGGCCCTGGCCGAATTCCTCTTCGACGACGAGCGGGCGATGATTCGCATCGACATGAGCGAGTACCAGGAGCGGCACACGGTGGCCCGCCTGATCGGGGCTCCCCCCGGATACGTCGGCTACGACGAGGGTGGGCAGTTGACCGAGGCGGTCCGGCGACGGCCATACTCAGTGGTCCTCTTCGACGAGATCGAGAAGGCCCACTCGGAGGTATTCAACCTCCTCCTGCAATTGCTGGACGACGGGCGACTGACCGACGGCCACGGCCGGACCGTGGATTTCAAGAACGTCGTCGTCATCATGACCTCGAACCTGGGCGGGCAGTCCATCAGCGAGCTCGCCGGGACGAACGAGGACGAGATGCGTCGGCGGGTGATGGAAGTCCTGCGGCAGGCCTTCCGCCCCGAGTTCCTCAACCGCATCGACGAGGTCGTCGTCTTCAACACCCTCGGTCGGGAGCAGATCAAGAGAATCGTCGACATCCAGGTCGCCCACCTGCAGAGGCGCCTGGCCGACAAGGGTATCGGGATCGAGCTGACCGACAAGGCCCGCGAGCACCTGGCGTTGATCGGGTTCGATCCGGTCTACGGGGCCAGGCCGTTGAAACGGGCCATCCGGCGCGAGGTCCAGGATGCCCTGGCCCTGCAGATGCTGGAAGGAAAGTTCGGCGAGGGGGCCAAGGTCGTCGTCGATTTCGACGCGGCCGCAAGCGAGTTGACTTTCAAGAAAGCCTGAAGCCCATCGGCGCATCCGGGGCCGACTGCCCCATCCGGGGTTGACGTAGCCCCAAGACTGGGCTATAATCCGCGTTGTAGTGGTGAAGCCTGGCCCCTTCGGGGCCAAGGCTTCCGTCTTTTTGTGGGGGCAATTTTGAAAATAGTCCACCAAGCCCCAACTGAGGCAACTGCCGTCCAGGGGGCCTCGGCCCAAGCAACTTAAGCTGCGGTCCAGGGAATAATAGAGGCCACATCCTATCACTACTAGAACGGCCCTCTTGTCTCGGTCTTGGACGTTCACCGACGAAAGCGAGGCAACCCGGTTGAATTCCTCCCAAGTCATTTACCTTGTCGCCGTAGGCATTTACTTCGTCTTCTTCCTCCTCTTCGCGAGGTTCTTTTTTTGGAAGAGGTACGCCGACAACCACTACTGGCGCCGCCGCCCCTCCTTGAGTCAGGATAGCATCGCCGCCCTCGCCCACAAGCAGGGGACCCAGGTCCCCTTCATTTCCGTTTTCGTTCCCGCTCGGAGCGAGGCCGATGTCATCGCCAAGACCTTCGACCACATGGTCAGCCTGGACTACCCGAAGGACAAGTACGAAGTGGTCATCGTGACCGATGAGAAAGAGACGATGGCCCGTGAGAAGAAGCGCCCGGCCGTCGCCGAGCACGCGGCCGAAATCCTAAGCCGCCCGCGGACCTCGGGCAAGACCGTCGGTCCCGAGGCCACCCGGGTGATCATCTCCGTGCTCACCCACTTCGCCCTGGCCGACCAGCGGCGGTTGCCCGGCCCCTATGTCGAACTGCTCGACTCAGCCGGCCTCACGGAGCTCCCACGGGAGGGCCAGGAAGCCATCCTGCGCGAGGTCGCCGAGCTCCTCTATGGCGGGAAAGGCCGGACCGACCTGGGTCGCCTCTATCGGATCTTGCGTCGCAACGTGGCCGAGCTCAGCGACACCGACGTGCGCCGGGTCTACCCCTATTACTTGGCCCTGGCCATCCCGGTGGTGGCCGCCCTGTGCCGGATGCGCGGGGACGGCAACGGTCGGATCGTCCAGGTGATGATCGCCCGGACCGCTCATGCCCACCACAAGGTCACCCGGAAGATCCTGACCTCGATGACGGCCATGGTCAGCGCCCGAGTCCTGACCGGGCTGGAGACGGCCAAGCGCCGCGGCCAGTTGGCGTCCCTTCTCCTCCGGCACTACGACCTCTGCTATCCGACCACCCAGGACATCGTCGAAGCCAGGCAGCGCCGCTACCAACAGGCCGGCAACGTCCCGGCCATCAAGCACGTGGTCGTCCCCTACGACTTCGACGGGATCATGTTTGGCCAGTGCACCGGTCATCCGGTGCCCTCGACCAAGGGCCGGGCCCTCAACTACGCCCTGCCGCTGGTCGACAAGCGGGCGACGATGTGCGGCTTCTACGACGCTGAGAGCCGGCCCGACAGGCTGGTCCTGCTCTACGTGGCCTGGCGGCGCCTGCACTCTGGTGCCGAGCTCAAGATCCTCCAGGGTCCGGTGTTCCAGGTCCGCAACTTCTATGACATGAGCCCGTTCTGCAAGATCGCCGCGCTCTATCAAGCCATCGCGCACGACTGGTACATGCCGTCGCTCTTCCGACGGCTGCCATTCGTCGGCGGGACCAACCTCTTCGTCGACCGGCTGATGCTCGAGCGGATGGGCGGGTACGACAAGACGTCCCTCACCGAGGACCTGGAACTCGGAGCCCGGGCCTACCTGCAATCGGGGGCTTGGCCTGAGTACCTGCCCTACTCCTCAAGCGAGCAAACCCCGCCGACGGTGAGGGGTTTCTTCCGCCAGCGCCTGCGCTGGGGCACCGGGCACCTGCAGGTGATGGACAAGATCCGCGAGGACAAACGCTACCCGGCCGACCGGAAGCGGGTCATTCTCAAGGAGCTCTTCATCAAGGGACAGGTCGAGTGGACGATCTACCAAGCGGCCACCTTCGTCCCGCCGGTCGTCCTAATCCTCTGGTGGACCGGGCACGTCGACCCAAACATCCTGCCCGAGTTCGTCCGGTGGATCCTCAACGCCCTGAGCCTCATGTACATCACCTTCACCATCTACGCCTACTACCGCTACTCGCCATACCTCGACATGACCTCCCGGCCGATCTCGACCCTCGGCCGGTGGGGAGTCATCTCGCAGCTCTTCGTCCTTCCCTTGGCCGCCTTCCTCTTCCCCGTTCCCTACAGCAGCGCCCTCGTCCTCAAGGGTCTCAACATGCAACCGAAGAACTGGGTGAAGACGCCGCGAACGCGGGAATAGAAGCGCCGGTGCGCCCACGGCCCCAGCCGATTACAGTACAAGGGCCCCGGGAGGGCCACTCCCGGGGTCCATCCATGTTGGCGGAAGGTCAGGCGGGTCTCGCCACGCGGGTCGGGGCGGTCTCAATACCACAGAATGGCGGCGGCGAAGACTGAGGCGTGGTCCTGGACCTGGCAGTCGATGGCCCGAGAGCGGACCTCGGCCAGCTCGAGACCACGGGCGGCGAAGGCTTCGTCGACCATCCCCCGGACCATGCCTTCGGCTTTCTCCCGGCTGCAATAACCGGAGTACTCCATGATCATCCCGATGGATGAGCGGGTGAAGCCGACCCCGACGGCCGCGGCGATGAGCATGCCGGGCTGATCGCTGACGACCGACCCATAGGCCACCGGGGTCAGGCTCCCCGGCGGGAGGTCGAGGTCATCGACGACCTTGGCTCCAGGCGGCAGGATGCTGCTGACCCGGAGCAGGTTGAGGTTGCCGACGCCGGCGGCGATGAGGGCCTTATCGAAGGCGGTCAGGTCGGTCCGGCCGATGCCCGAGCCGGCGACCAGCGTTACTTTGGTCGGAGTGGGAAGCAACCGGTGGTCACCCCCAAAATGGGCGGCCGCCCGGCCGCCTCGTCATCGGGGCGCCGCACACCGTGCTGCTCCCACCGTGCTCCCCGCCGCCCGTTACTCAGTATCCGACGGCGAGAGCGTGGCTATGCGCGTCAGGGGGTCAGGCGCGTCCGGTCACGGGGAAAGAGGGCCGCCTCGCGGAGGTTGGAAAGCCCCAGGAGTCTGGCCGTCAGACGCTCGAGCCCGATGGCCAACCCACCGTGGGGCGGCATCCCGAGGCGGAAGGTTTCCAAGTAGGAGGCGAAGCCCTCGGGGTTGAGCCCGAAACGGGTGAGGCTCTCAACAAGTTGTGGGTAAAGGTGGATGCGCTGGCCGCCGGTGGTCACCTCGAGTCCCCGGAAGAGAAGGTCAAAGCTGCGGGTCAGGGTCGGATCGTCCGGATCGGGATAGGCGTAAGCGGGCCGCTTGTTGGCCGGCCAGGTGGTGACGAAGACCAGCTCCCCCCGCCCGTGGACGGCCATGTACTCGCAGATGAGCCGCTCGCCCTCGGGGTCGAGCCCCTCGGCCGGGCTCTCCTTGCCGTACTCCCGAGCCAGGATGCCCTGGACCTCGGCCAGGGGTAGGCGCGCCGGCTTGACCGCCGGCGGCAGCTTGGCTTCCAGCAACTCGAGCTCAGGCGCGCATCGCCAACCGACCCGCTCAAAGACGTGGGCCAGGAGTTCGTCCTCCAGGTCCATCAGGTCTTCGTCGCTGTCGATGAAGCCCATCTCCAGGTCGAGGCTGGTGAACTCATTGATGTGGCGCGAAGTGTTGTGCTCCTCGGCCCGATAGACATGACCGACTTCGAAGACCCGTTCGTAGCCCGCGCCGACCAGCATCTGCTTGTAGAACTGCGGGCTTTGGGCCAAATAGGCCGGGCGGTCGAAGTAGTTCAGGGCGAACAGTTCAGAGCCGCCTTCGGTCCCTGTGGCCACGATCTTCGGCGTGGAGATCTCGGTGAAGCCGCGGCCGCTCAGGAAATCGCGGAAGCCGGCCATGATCTCCGATTGGACGGAGAAGATGGCGTGGACCTTCGGGTGCCGTAGGCTCAGGACCCGGTGGTCGAGGACGAGGTCGAGCCCGGCCAGGAGGTCCTTCTTGTTCACCTCGAAGGGCAGGGACTGCTCGGCCAAAGCCACGATCTCCAGCTCGGACAGCCTGATCTCGGCCCCCGAAGGGGCCCGTTCGTCGAGGGCCACCTTCCCGGTGACCCGGACGACGCTTTCGATGGTCAGGGCGGAGACCTGGTCGTCGTGACCCTCGGCGACCACCTGGAACAGACCGTCGCGGTCGCGGATGACGATGAAGGTCAGGTTCCCGAGGGCCCTGATGACGTGGACCCAGCCGGCCGCCACCACCGTCCGGCCGGCGTGGGATTTCAGGTGCCTGGACGTGACGCGTTCCATTAGTTATCTTCCTCCGCTCTCCCGGGTTCCGGGAAGTCGTTTGTGATCGGCACGGGAATACAAAAAGCCCCTCGTCCGACAAGGGACGAGAGGCTGCTCGTGGTGCCACCCTAGTTGACGCCCGGCCCTTCGGCCTTGGGCGCGTCTTTCCGACCCGGTAACGGGGGTCGGCTACCGTTCGGTCTCCGGGTCGTCTTTCGCCTCGCGCGCCGGGCCGGGTTCTCAGCTTGACCCCGACTCTCTGTACCTCGCCTGTGAGCTACTCTTCCCGTCATCGACCGCTGGCCTGATTTAACTGCCATTATAGCCCTGCCCATCCGGCCGTGTCAAGACTTTGTCCCGTTTCGTTGTCCCGTTTCGTGTCCCGTTTCGGCCCCGTTTCGCGTTTCTGTCCGTCGGCTACGGAGGCCCGAGGCGCCGCCGGGTCATATAAAGCACAGGCCTCACCAATACTAGCTGTACCGCCCCGCTCCAGCACTTACTTCGGGAATCGGGCGGTGGTGAAGGCCTTGGAGAGAAGACACGAACGGAAGACGGTCGAGCCAGAGAAGGCCACGGCGACCCGCGGCGGACGCGGCCCTGATAAGCCGGGCGACCGGGTCCTGCGGGTGGCCGTCCCCGTGCTCATCGCTCTGGCGGCCGGCGTGGTCATCGTCTTCGCGGCCCTCATCTTCCTGGTCCGCCTGCCGACCCCCCAGACGTCCTTGGCCACCAGGATCCTCGACGTCAACGGCAACCTGGTCGGCCGGGTGGCCGTCGAGAACCGCACCGAGGTGCCCCAGTCCGACCTGCCGATGAACCTGCAGAACGCTACGGTGGCCGTCGAGGACGACCGCTTCTTCTCCCACCACGGGGTCGACCCTCGAGGGATCATCCGGGCCGCCTACCGCAACCTGCTGGCCGGTCGGGTGGTCGAGGGCGCCAGCACGATCACTCAGCAATTGGTGAGGAACCTGTACCTCACCCAGACAAGGACCTTCAGCCGCAAGATCCAGGAAGCCCTCCTGGCGATCAAGTTCGAGTCGGTTTACACCAAGCGAGAAATCCTGGCGATGTATCTGAACACGATCTTCTTCGGCCAGAGCTCGTACGGGGCCGAGGTGGCCTCGGAGACGTACTTCGGCAAGCCGGTCCACTCGCTGGACCTCGCCCAAAGTACCATGCTCGCCGGGATCATCAGAAGCCCGGAGAACTACAACCCCTTCACCAACCTCTCGGCCGCGACCGGCCGTCGTAGCCTGGTCCTGGACAAGATGGTCGTCCAGGGCTACATCACGGCCAAGCAGGCCACCGAGACCAAGAGTGAGCCGGTAGTCCTCAACCCGACTCGGGCCGCACCGCGGGCCGCACCGTACTTTATTGACTACGTCACCAAGCAGATCGCCGAGCGCCACCCGGACATCGCCAAAGACCTGGCCGTCGGCGGCTACACCGTGGAGACGACCCTTGACCTGAAGATGCAGGCGGCCGGCGAGACGGCCTTCAAGGCCGGGATGCCGGCGGGAAGCAAGGACAGTGCGGGGATCACTCAGCCCCAAGGGGCGCTGGTGGCCATCGACCCGACCAACGGCTACATCAAGGCGATGATCGGCGGCCGCAATTTCGGCGAGAGCCAGTTCAACCGGGCCTACCAAGCCAAGCGTCAGCCGGGCTCATCCTTCAAACCCTTCCTGTACACGGCCGTCCTCGACCATGGCTACACGGTGGTTGACCGGCAGGTCTGCGAGCCGGTGAGTTTCCCAGGGGTCGGCAGGGTCCCCTATGAGCCCCAGGACTATGGCAACGAACCATATCACTATCAGGCTATGACCCTCCGGCGGGCGGTGAAGATCTCCGACAACGTCATCGCCGTCCGCTGGGCCAACACGATCGGGCCGGCCCAGGTGGTCAAATACGCCCATCTGATGGGCATCCAGAGCTATCTGGAGCCGAACCTGTCCATCGCCCTCGGCAGCTATGAGGTGTCTCCCCTGGAGATGGCCGTCGGCTACTCGACCCTGGCCGGTGGAGGCAACCTCACCACCCCCCTGGCCATCCTCCGGCTGCGGGACCGCAACGGGAAGATCATTGAGGAGAACCGCCCGTCCGTCAGCCAGGTCGTCGACCCGCGAGTGGCCTACGTCATGACCAACGTCATGCAGAGTGTCTTCGAACCCGGCGGGACTGGCTCCAACCTGACCCCAATCATCAACCGGCCGGCCGCCGGGAAAACCGGGACGACCGAGGACTACCGCGACGCCTGGTTCGCCGGGTTCACCCCGGACCTCGTGGCCGCGGTCTACGTCGGCAACGACGACCCGAGGGCGCCGGTGACCGCCCCCGGCGGGCGTCTGGCCGGCCCGATCTGGGCCAACTTCATCCGCTTGTCCCTGGCGGATGTCCCGCCCCATGACTTCATTCGCCCCCCTGGGGTCATCGACGTCCAGGTCTGCGCCGACTCCGGACTGCTGCCGGGGTACGATTGCCCGGTGGTGACCGAGATCTTCGTCGCCGGGACCGAGCCGACCCAGGTCGATGTCGGTCAGGGTTACAGCCCCGGGGCGAGGGGGCTCACCGGCGGCGGCGCGCCGGCACCGGGGGGGACCACGACCCCCTCCACGCCGCCGGCCATCACGCCTCGGCAGAATCGACCCGGTCGCCGGTTCACCTGGCCGTGGTGACCTTAGGGGCAGGCCGGCTGGTTGCGCCGGTGGGCGGTCGGTAGGGGCGGGTGAATGATCAGGGCACAGATAAGCCCGGCCAGATGGCCGGGCCTTCTTTGTCTCGGGGACTGTCGGCCTACTCTGCTTACGACTTTACCAGCAGCTCGCCCGCATTGCAGATGCAGTTGGAGCCGCGGGACTTGGCGAGGTACATCGCCTGGTCGGCGACCCGCACCAGATCGCCGGGGGCCGGCGTGTCGGTGGGGTAAGTACACATGCCGATGCTGACCGCGACCGGGAGTTCGGCCCCATCGACCGTGACCCTCGACTCGACGACGACGTCTCTGATTCGCTCGGCGATCCGCTCGGCTAGCTCGGCATCGGTGCGGGGGAGCATCACGACGAACTCATCGCCGCCGTAGCGGACGATCTTGTCGGTGTTCCTGGTGTAGCCCTGCAGGACCCGGGCTACCGTCTGGAGGGCGAGGTCGCCGGCGTGGTGGCCGTAAGTATCGTTGAAGGCCTTGAGGTCGTTGATGTCGACGAAGAGGATGGTCACCGGCTCGCCCTTGTCGGTCAGGGCCGGAAAGCGGTTCTCCAGCCAGTCGGCAAAGTAGCGGTAGTTGTAGACGTGGGTCAGCCGGTCGGTGATCGCCTGGAGGCGGACCTCGTCCATCTCGTTCATGATTCGGAAGAACTGATTCAACCCGACCAGGCAAACCGAGACGATGAGGGCGCCGTAAGGACCTCGGTCAAGGTAGAGGATGGCCATCACCACGGCCAGCACATGGTAGAGAAGGGTGGCGCTCCTTCGCTCGAGGAGGGTGCGGTACAAGACGGGGACCCACCGCTGGTGCTCGACGAAGGCCATCCGCGCGCCGATCAGGCCCAGGTTAATCAGATCGTAGGTGACGGTCGCCAGGAACAACGGGATGAAGCCGAAAGGCAGGATGAGTTGCCCGTAGCCACCGGCCACCGCTCGGAAGACGGCGGCCGCCGCCCCGATGCTCAGGGCGAAGTGGCCGACGTTGAAGAACGTCCGGAGGGGATGGAACTTCTGGGTGAAGGTCCAGAGGAGGACCGCCGGCAGGGTGGACCACATGGCCACCGCCGGGCCGTGAGCGGCGATGGCGGCGACGACGATGGGAAAGGCGGCGGTTATCTTGAGCCCTGACGGCAGGGTGACCAGGCGTTGACTGAAGAGCACGTAGAGCAAGGTGAGAAAGAGAAGCGACAGGACCGAGCCGGGCGGGATGGATGGCGTGAGGTAGAGCATGAGCAGCCCGCCGACGGTCCCGATGGCGGCCTGGTAGAATCGGGCCGCGGCTGGTTCGCCCATATCATCTCACCCCACTTCCCCGTTTTTCTTCAGTGGTATTCGCCGGGTTCGGGGGGTTTCCTCCCGCCTGTCGAACAATGGACACTTGACCAGAAATAACCACGAAGGCCACCCCGGCAAGGGCCAATAGACCCCCGACCACCGCCGCGGCGCTGAGGGTCTCGCCGAAAAAAAAGTAGCCGAGGAGAATCCCGCCGGTGACCTCCTGGGTGGCGATGAGGTTGGCGGTGGCCGCCGTGGTCCGCCGTAGAGCGGCGTTATAGAGGGTGTGGCCGAGGCCGGTCGGCAGGAGGCCCAACAGAATGACGGCGACGAGGGTCGGTCCGTTGATGGCTGAAGCCCGCGACCACGGTCGCCCGACCGGCAGCAGGACCAGCGCGGCCAGCAGGTAGACCCAGAAGGTGTAGCGGAAGAGCGGGTGACGGCCGCGCACCGACCGGCCGGCCAGGGAATAGACGGCATAGGACAATCCGGACAGGAGGGCAAGCAGGTCTCCGGACAGAGAGGAGGCGGTGGTTCTCGGTTCGAAGCCGACCATTACCGCCAGGCCGAGGAGGGAAAGGCCGATGCCGGCGAAGCGGCCGCGGGAGAGGCTCTCTCCGAGCCACCGCGGGCTGAGGACGGCCACGAAGACCGGGGACAGGTTGACCAAGACCAGGGTGTGGGCGATGGAAGTGCGGCCAAGGGCCAGGATGTAGGCCATGAAGTGGATGGCGGCGATGACGCCGATGCCGGCCAGGGGTGCAATCTCCCGAGGGCGGATGCCCATCGGCGTTCGGGTGACAAGCCCCCCCAGGGCGACAAAGGCCGCTCCGATGAGGAGCCGATCGGCGGCCAGCGCCGCCGGAGGGACCTGGCCGGCGAACCGGACCAGAATGGCCGCCGAGGCAAAAAAGGCCGTCGCCGTAATGGCCAGGAGGCTACCGGCGGGTTCGCCAGAGCGGCCCGACACCGGAATCCCCCCTTTTATCTCTCGGCAGGAAGACGCAGAGTGCGCCGGCAACAAGCAGGATCACCGGTGTGGTATCCATGGCCAGGGTCAGCCCGGCGTGCTCACTCACCCAGCCCGTCAGGGACAGCCCGATGGCCCCGAATCCCCAGGCCAGACCCATGACGATTCCCGAGGCCATCCCGGCATTCTCGGGGAAGAGCTCCTGGGCGAAGACGATCGCCGCCGGAAGGGCGGCCTGAAATACCGCTCCAATGACGGCCAGGGCGGCCCAGGAAAGATAGCCGGCTCCGAGTCGCCGGAGGGCGAAGAAAAGGATTGCGCTCAGCAGCGAGGAGACGATGATGGTCGGCCGCCGGCCGAACCGGTCCGATAGGTACCCCCCGGCCATGCCGCCGACCGTCCCGACGAGCAGGAACATGGTCAGCGGGATGCTCGTCATGGCCCGGCTGTAGCCGTGCTCCAAGTAGTAGAGGGGGACCAGGAAGGTGATGGCGTACATGCCCCAGGCTCGCAGGGTGACGATGAGGTTCATCATCGCCAGAGACCGAAGGTTGGGCCGCATCGATCGCCACAGCCCCGCCGGGCCCGGGCGCGCCGAGTCGACCGGCTTGGCTCGAACCTTGGCGACCCCGATGCCATGCATGAGGAACGCCCCGGCGAAGCCCAGGGGCAGCATCCAGACGAAGGAAATCAGGCCGTACTTGGCCACCAGTGGAATGGCGATCATCGGGGCCACGGCGAAACCGACGCTTCCGCCGGCCGAGTACAGCGACATCAGCCAACCCCGCCGGCGGGTCGTCAACCCGCCCAGAGTCACCGAACCCAAGGGGTGGTAGAGGGCGTCGCCCAGTCCGGCCAGGGTGGCGAGGATGAGGATGGCCCAGTAGTTCCGGGTAAGGCCGATGGCCGCCGCAAAAACGGCGGTCCACAGGACCGATGGGATGAGGAGCCCGCCGCCGGCCACCCGGTCGATGTACAGCCCAAAGACCGGTTGGAGGAGGTAGGCGGCAAAAGAGGAAGCCGAGGCGATGGCTGCTCCCGCCGTCAGGGTGAAGCCGAGATCGGCGTAGATGAGGGGGAGCAGTGGGGTCAGGAGGTTGGTGAAGAAGTCGACCATAAAATGTCCGGTCGTCAAAGCGACGACCGTGCTGGGCCGGGGCTCGGTGGAGGCCGACGAGGGCGTCGCCGCGGCGCTCGGCGGATGGCCGATTTCATAGGTCTGAATGGGTTCGCGAGGATCGTGACGGTCAGTCATGAGCCATACCTTTCGCGGCCCGAAAGGGAAGTCCTCCCGCGCTCTCCAGGGGCCAGCTGGTGCCGACAGGGGCCAACTGGTGCCGATTGACAGAGATCGGAGTTTGGCATAGAATTATGGCGGTTCATTCAGGAGGAATGCTTTGTGTCGGCGAGGGTTCTCAAGGTAGGGTAAGTTAATACGCGCGAGGGCTGTGGTCGGCCACCGACCGGTCCAACGGACCGGCCGATGACGGCTTTGCCTGAGCGCAAACCTCGAGGACACGCTGCATCGCATACCGTGGTAGGTAGGCCGTGGAGGGTTCCACGGCTTTTCCTTACCTTGACCACCGGCCGCGGGCGAAACATGTCCCGCGGCTTTTTTGTAGGCATTCCCAAGGAGGTCATCCCGATGGATCCCAAGGTCCTAAGCCTTCTCGAATACGACAAGATCAAGCAGCTTCTGGCCGACTACACCCAGAGCGGGTTGGGCCGCGAAGTGGTCGCGAGACTGGAACCGATGGTCAGCCGCCAGGCCATTGAGGCGGCCCTGCTGGAGACGGGTGAAGCACGGGCCATCCTCGACCGAGGGGGGCAAGTCCCCATGTCGGGTCTGGCCGATATCCGCGAAGACCTGGGGCGCGCCGAGAAGGGCAGCGTCTTGAGTCCCCATGACCTCGTCCGGGTGGCCGACTCCCTGCGCGGATGCCGCGAGCTCAAGCAGTACATGGCGGCCAAGCGGACGGTGGCCCCGAATCTCAGCCGATATGCCGAGGCCATCACCATCTACCGCGACCTCGAAGACGAAATCTATCGAAGCATCGAAGGAGTTCGGGTGGCCAACGCGGCCAGCCCGCAATTGGCCCGCGTCCGCAAGGAGATCCAGGTGGTCGAAGACCGGATTCAGGCCAAGCTGCAGTCGTTCTTGGGTTCCCCGGCCTACCGCGAGGCCCTTCAAGATAGCTTCGTCAGCCTCAAGGGCGGGCGCTACACCCTGCCGGTCAAGGCCAGCCATCGGCGCAAGATTGACGGTCTGGTCCTCGAGACCTCGGGCAGCGGCATGACCGTCTATGTCGAGCCGGCCGCCGTCCGCCGGCTGGTCAATGACCTCAGTGAGCTGAGATCGGCCGAAGAGGCCGAGGAGTACCAGGTCCTCGTGACCCTGTCCGGACTGGCCGCGGCGGAGGCCCATCCGATCACGGTGAACCTGGAGGTCATGGCGGCTTATGACTTCGCCCTGGCCAAGGGGCGGCTGAGCCGGTCGATGAACGGCCGCCCGGCGACCCTCAACGAGGCCGGGTTCATGCAGGTCATCGAGGCTCGCCATCCGTTGATCGCCGATGAGGCCGTGCCGCTCGACCTGGTCCTCGGCCGGCGGTACCGAAGCCTGGTCATCACCGGGCCGAACACGGGCGGGAAGACAGTGACCCTGAAGACCATCGGCCTCCTCACCCTGATGCTCCAATCAGGGCTCCACATCCCGGTCGCCGAGGGAACGCAGATGGCCGTCTTTTCTAAAGTCTTGGCCGACATCGGCGATGGGCAAAGCATCGAGCAATCCCTGAGCACCTTCTCCTCGCATATGGGGCGGATCGCCTCAATCATCCACGAGGCCGGCCCGTCCTCCCTCGTCCTCCTGGACGAAATCGGCACCGGGACCGACCCGGCTGAAGGATCGGCACTGGCCACGGCCATCCTCGAGGAACTCTACGAGGCACAAGCGGTCACCGTGGCGACGACGCACTTCAGCGAGGTAAAGCGCCTGGCCGACGAGAAGCCCGGCTTCATCAACGGCCGGATGGACTTCGACCCGGAGACCTTGCGGCCACGTTACCGGCTGATCATCGGCGAGGCCGGGAACAGCCATGCCTTCTGGATCGCCGAGCGGCTGGGCCTGCGCGGGTCGGTCATCGACCGAGCCCGGGAGTACGTCCGGGCCCGGGGCGACGGACCGGCTGTTGGCCTGGCGAAAGCGCCCAGGGAGCCGGACAAAGCGGTGGCGGCCGAATCGGCGGCGGTCGTGGGCGAGGTGATGGCGCCCTCGCCGCCGGCTCAGCGTCCGGAGCGCCCTTGGCAACTCGGCGATTCGGTGATCATCAACCCCCTGGGGCAACAGGGCGTGGTGGCCGAGCTGCCCAACGCCAAGGGAGAGATGGTCATCTTCACCCGCGGCAAGCGGGTCACTGTCAGCCATAAGCGGGTCACCCTGCTGGTTGGGGCGGAACACCTCTACCCCGAAGGCTATGACCTCAATGTGGCCCTGTACACCTGGCATGACCGCAAGCTGATGAAGGATATGGGGCGTAAGCCCGTCGAAGGGTACAGGGTCATTCGCGAAGGCCCGGAATGAGGGCCCCCTGGGCCATGCCACCCTGGCAATGATCACACCGGCCGTTGTCACCGTGACCGGGATGGCCCGGTGGCCTAGCCTCCATGACCGGCAGGAAAGGCGGGTTCCCGAGACGAATTAGAATCTTGGCCCAACATCGAAAACGGCCCCTCTTCACCGACTCCTCTACTCGCCACCCTTCATCCCCTTCATCCCACTCGTGGTCACACCAAGGAGAGATGTTGGATGCGTTCGAAGCCTTTAGTTCCGTATCATCCGTCGATGCGCGCCGAAGTCTTGCCGGTCGTAGCCAGCCACCTGAGAGAGCCGACTCCGCAGGGAGCCCTGGCTCTGCTGGATAGCTATCTGGGCAATCTGCGCCGGCGTCTGTTTGTGCTGTTTGACGACCAGTCTGGAGCAGTGGCCGGGATCGTCGGGCTTACGGTGGCCTGTCCCCTGGCGGTCACCGACCCGGCCAGGGTCGAGATCTCAGACCTGACGGTAGCCCCGGGCCGGGGTTCGGAGATCGGCCAATTGCTCGTGTCCTCCCTCCCGACCGTCTTCCCGTGCCGTGAGATCTTGGCCGAGGCCGACGAGGGCTCGGTCGACTTCTTTCGCCGTTTGGGCTTCGTCTGCGACGGCCCGGGTGAAGGTGAAGCCCATCGTTACCGATGCTATATCCGCCTGCCGGAGGCCGTGGCGGCATCCGCCACGCAGCCCGAGATCGAAGCCGCCAGGGGTGTCTGGAGAAGCTGAAGACTTCCAGATGGCGGATGGGCTGTCAAGCCCGCCCGGCAGGCGTGCGCCTGCCAGAATCAGATAATGATCGAACGACCCCTACGGGTTTCCCCGCAGGGGTTAGTTGTCGCCCCGGCATTGGGCGATGACTGGCAGGCGGGACCATTCGGGTCGCAGAAATACTAACGGATCAAGGCAGCGCGACGCCCCTGGGATGCCTGCTGGTGCCGGCAGTGGAGCGCCGGCTTTCGGTCTTGAAGGCCAGTGGGACCCTGGGGCCGCTGGACCTGGCCAAGCTGGCCGCCGTCGACATGACCCGCCCTGAGCCCATCAAGAAGGCGGTCACCTACGTTGGTTCGTTGGTTGATGAGGTGGTTGGGAGCTTCTAAACGACCCCCAACCCTTTGGCTGAAACCCCGCCGGTCGGACTCCTCCGCTTGGGGCCGCCATCGGTCGGCGACTCATGGCCCTTTCCCATCTAGCCACGAAAAGGCCGGAAAGGAAGTTGGCCCGAAGGAGAAGGAGATGACCGGCCGAAGGCCGCCGGTCCGGCCGGCGAGGCCGGGAAGACCCGGGCGGAACCGGTCATCGAATAGGTGTAGACGGACACGGCGATGGTCGGGAAGTGGTTGCCGAAGTTGAGCCGTGTGCCTGGCCGGTACGCACGGTTCCGTGAGAGGGGCGGGAATCCGCCCCTATCCTATTGCTTGTTTGAGGTTCCGCTTGACCCACCTCGCCCTCCCGCGTGCCTGTGGAGGAGATGCCACGGGCTTGATTAAACCTGCGGCACTCGTGTTGCATACACCTGCCATCAATCGTTGCAGCCCTTCGGCCGCAACGATTGACTGCAACCCCGACTACTGGCTGGTGAGCGGGCGGGCCGACCTCGTGGAACACGAGCCTTCTCCTGGGCTTCTCAGACAAGTCCGGGCGCCAATCCAACGACTTAGGGTTATCCGATGCCAAGCCAATAGACCTGACCCCTCCGGGCCGGCGTCATGGATCCATCGGCCGTGGAATCGAGCCATACCTCCCAAGTCTATCCAAAAAAGTAGTGAAACGGACCAGGTATCCGGCCGAAAGAACAGATGAAGGGGCAGAAGGATGGAGGTGGGAGCGACAAGGCCCAATTCCGCGGACTCGATGTTGCAGCATTCCTGGGAGTATAGCTCAGGCGACCGCAGGCGGCCAAGTATCCGCTGGGTGCTTGGCTCGCTTGGTTCCTTCACCTACGGATCCGACCGTTGAGCTAAAGAGGCCGACCCCGCGAGCGGCAGCCCCTCTCCTCTTTCCCTGGGCGCAACAGCATTCACGCCAAAAAACCGCTAATGGAGGTGGCACTCCAATGGGTGAAGAGCTGACTGCCGCAGTGGCGGTGCTCATGCTGTTGGCCCAAATCGGGGAGCTGTTCGTCCCGATCGCGCACTATCTTGGTCTGCTGATCGCCGCCAGCGCGACCCTGTTGGCCACGATCAGCCTGGTGCGACGACCCAACTTCATCCCGAAGGTCCCGGAAGGAACGGTGGAGCGGAGACGGGACCATTCGGAAACCGGGTACCTGCTGAGTCAAAGCTGCAACGCGTTTCCGATCGGCTTGCTTGTTCTCAACCCGAGAAAGCAGATAATCTGGTCCAATAACATGGCTCGGAAATGGTTCGATGACCCGAACCTCCACAGCCTGACCTGCAAAGACCTGCTTTGCACGGATAGGAATTGCCCTGCTTGCATCGTGGAACTGGCCCTCAATGGCCAACCCACCCACCCGATCGTGAGACAGTACAAGATGCTTGATGGTCCCCTCCTCCTCCAGATCAGCGCCGTTCACGTAAGGTCCTCGGAGGATCATGAGGCGCGGGTGTTGCTCATCGCCCAAGACGTCACCGCCGAACACCTGCTGTCACGGAGGTCGAGTACGGGCGCTGTCATGATGAGCGACGTGCTCTCCCAGCTAACGGGACTGCGCGGTCACGAGATGCGGGTTCACGCAACGAACGTTGCCCGATGGAGCATCGCCATCGCCCGGCGGTTGGGTGTGACATACGAAGAGATTGACCGAATTGAGGCCGCTGCCCTCATCCACGACATCGGGAAGCTCGCCATTCCTGAGACCATCCTCGAAAAGCCTGGGAGCCTGACTCCGGAGGAGAGGGCCATTGTCGAAACCCACCCCGATCTGGGTGCGAAGATTGCGGCCGACGTCCCCCCACTGTCAGACCTAGCCTCGATGATCAAACACCATCATGAACGATGGGACGGCACGGGGTACCCCGACCGGCTGGAGGGTGCCGGCATTCCCCTGGGGGCTCGGATCATCGCCGTTGCGGACGTCTACGAGGCGATGACCTCTCATCGTCCATATCGTGAGGCGTTGCCGACCGAAGACGTGATCGCATACCTGGTTGAGGCTCGAGGAACGGCATTTGACGCCGCGGTGGTCGACGCCCTGTTGCGGGAGCTGAAAACGAAGGGCAACGGCCCCTCCGGCGGTTCCTGGGGGGGGCGGAAATGGGACTGAAGTCCTTAAGTGACTGACCGTGGGGCCCGCCACGGACGACGGCTTGGGAAGAGTTCTGACCATCGTGGCAAACAAGCCATCTCATGGGACCACGAGCTCGGTAGCCCACAAGGCTGGATCCTCGGCCTCGTGAGGGGCGCGTAGCCCGTCTTCCCGGGCATGGCGGCACAAGCCCGGCATGACTGCCGGGCCTGCCGTCTTGTCGAGGTGGGGAGTGCTGCCGTCCGTGTCCCGGCGCGTCCCAAAGTCCGCCTGGGCCTGCTCACCGGGAGCGGTCTCGTAGCGCATTGTCGCCTTCGGCGGGACAGCGGGACGGAAGGGTTTCAGGAAGCCCTTCAGAATTATCATCTTACCGGCCAACCGTGGGACCGCGATTTCCCGCTGGAGACGGGCTGAGTTGGAGGTCCCTTCGCCCAACGGACCGTTACTCGACTCCATCCGGCACGACCACCTGTGGACGGTTTTCGGGGAGCAGTCGGCGACCCTCGCCGCCTCCCGGACGCTCACCCTTTGCTTCTTCAAATCCAACAGGTTCAAGATGTCCCACCTCCGTAGCAATCTCCGAAACGCCTCCGACTTGGCGAAGTCCGGAAAGTGCTTCGACGGGGGTGGATGACGGGCTTCGATGGGGCGGGTCTTTTCTCGCCGCCGTTTGAGACGCCCGCCAAGCTGGTAAACTAATGACTGAATCGTACCGGAGGTGAGCAGTTCATGATTGAAGAGCTACAGGGGTTTTCGGCCCTGGGCATCCATCCCGCAATCCTCAAGGCCCTGGACGAAATGGGCTTTGAGGAGCCGTCCCCGATCCAAGCGGCGGCCATTCCAGTTCTTCTCGAGGGAAAAGATCTGGTCGGGCAGGCTCAGACCGGCACTGGCAAGACGGCGGCCTTTGCCATCCCCCTCCTGCAGCGATTGGACCCGGCGGTCCGGGGTCCTCAGGCTCTCGTCCTCGCCCCCACCCGGGAGTTGGCCTTGCAGGTCACCGAGGAGTTCGCCAAGATAGGCAAGCACCTCGATGTCCGAGGATTGGCCGTCTATGGCGGTCAACCGATCGAGCGACAGATCAAGGCCCTCCGCGCCGGGGTCTCGGTGGTCATCGGTACCCCGGGCCGGATCTTGGATCATCTCGAGCGACGGACCCTCAGGCTGGAGCAGGTCCATGCCTTCGTCCTCGACGAGGCGGACGAGATGCTGAGCATGGGCTTTATCGAAGACGTCGAGACGATACTGACCCATCTTCCGACTGAGCGGCAGACGGTCTGTTTCTCGGCGACCATGCCCGCCCCCATCGTCCGGATCACTGAGCGGTACACGAATGCCCCGGCCAAGATCAGCATCGGCCAGCGGGGGATCGCCGCCCCGCCGGCGATCGAGCAGGCCTACTATGAAATCCGGGAAAGGGACAAGGTCGAAGCGCTGGCTCGGATCATCGACCACGAGGCTATTTCCCGCGGAATCATCTTCTGCCGGACCAAGCGGAGCTGCGACGAACTGGCCTCGGCCCTGCAGGCTCGGGGCTACCTGGCGGAAGCGATCCACGGCGACCTGAACCAGATGCAGCGCAACCGGGTCCTGGCCCGGTTCAAGGAGGGCCAGGTCGAACTGCTGATTGCGACCGACGTGGCCGCCCGCGGTCTGGACGTGGAGAACGTCACCCACGTCGTCAATTATGATATTGCGCAGTCCCCGGAATCCCACGTCCATCGAGCCGGGCGGACCGGGCGCGTCGGCCGAGAGGGGACGGTCTTCACCCTGATCCACCCTCGCGAGTTCCGGCAACTGAAACTGATTGAACGGGCGACCCGGGCCCGGATCGACCGCCGGCCCGTCCCGACCGCGGCCGACGTGGCCGAACGGGCCCTAGACCTGATCGGGGAGAGGGTCGGCGCCCTGATTGCCGGCGGGGCCGGTCAGGACCCCAAGTACATCGACCTCGCCCTGCACCTTCTGGAAGAGCATGAACCGGAGCGCCTGGTGGCGGCCTTGGTGGCCGAGATGGTCGGCGGCCGGCCGACCGGCGGCCCGGAGGCCGAGCGGGTCAAGGGCCGGGACGTTGCCTCAGCTTCGGATGATTTTCCGGAGACCGGGGCGGAGTCCGGCTATGTCCGGCTGTTCATCAACATCGGCGGGCGGCATGGGGTCGGGCCGGCCGACTTCGTGCGGACCATCGCCCGCCGGGCCGACATCTCGGGCGGGTTGATCGGGATGATCGACATCCACGACGACTTCACCTTCGTGGAAGTACCCAGAGATTTGGGACCCGCGGTGCTGGAATCAATGAGACACGCGTCGATTCAGGGCCGTACCGTGCACGCCGAGCCGGCCAAGCCGACTCACTAGGGGGGCGGGGTCGGCCGCGTGGACCCGCGGTTCCCGGGCGCACGGGGGCCGCAATCGGGTAGGAGGCGGGATGCCAGAGGGCATCCCGTTTTTTCGGCGGCGTCGTTCTTAGCGGGTTCGTTCTTAGCGGCCGGAATTCGCCCGGAACTCAGCCAAGAGCAGGTCGACCATGCGGCCATAACTGCCGATGCCCTCGGTCTGCCCGTTAGCCTTGAGGTAGCGGTCGTTGACCCGGTCGGAGTAGTCGGAGACGAGCCCCTCATGGGTCTTCCTGAACTCGGCCTCACGGACCAGGTCACGCTTCACGCCGGCCCCGTACCGCCCGGCGAGTTCCTTGAACGTGCCCGGGTCTCGCCCGCGCAAGGCGCTCATCGCCTCGGTCAGGGCCAGCATCGTTCCGGAGTACTGGAAGTCGGCGTCCGGGTGGAAGCGGCAGGTCAGGTAGGCGAGGTAGTTGGCCTCGTCCTCCCGGGCGAAGCCGCGCTGGTGGGCCATCTCGTGGGCGGCCGTGGCCGGGATGGTGAAGGCGGGCGCGGCCGTGTTGACGTTGGCCTCGCCGGTAAAGGGCCAGTACATGCCGGAGGTTCCCGTATATGACCAGAGGGCCGAGGTGAGGACGCCCTTCGGGCGACTGTACCGGCCTCCCAGGGCCGGGTAGTTGGCGGCGGCCCGGTCGAAGCCCTGCTGGGCTCGGCGGAGGGCCCCGTCCACCCCTCCGTTCGGCACCGCCACTCCGGTCGAGTCCTCGCCGACCAAGGGGCGCAGGGCATTGGCTCGATCGATGAGCAGGCGACAGAGGGCCGCCAGTTCGTCGACCGAGGCCTGGCCCGTCTTCAGGCCAATGGTCTGGGCCAAGGGCTGCCGGTTGTAGTTGACTCCCCAGAGGAAGACGAACCCGGCGTAGGCGATGACGAAAACCACCAAGACGAGAGCGACGTGGCGCCAGACCGCCTCCAGCCTCTTGGCCCGCGGCCGTCGGCCAACAGCCCGCGCCGCCACGATGAGCCAGAGGATGATGAGGGGTACCGTCACCCAGACGGTCAGTTCCGCCACGGAAAACGGGAAGAGGCCGAAGATGAAGCTGAGGCCCCGGGCCACGGCCGGGAAGAGGTGGCGGGAATACAGCCCCTCCACCCAGTCGGGGGCGAGCCGGGATAGCCGCTGAATTCCGACGGCCAGCCCAAAGAGGGTCGGCCAGAGTAGCCTAGCTCGCATAGGACCTCATTTCTCAGGGGGATTGGGCCGGCGGTCAAAATCAGACCGGCAAGACGAGAGCGGCACCCTTCGGCAGCTTCGGCGTGGGCGCCGGCTGTTCCTGGCTGCCCACCGCGATTCCAGGCATTGGTTCCCCGAATCTTCCCGAAAAATGCTGGATGTCGGACTACACGTCAACCCTGGGAGGGGCATGCATGCGCCGGTATCTCGTAGCCGAACTGTCACGCTCATCCACCTCCGCCATGAGACACCGCAGGCCAGAAGGAATGCTAAGGCCGGGAAGCGAAGCGACACAGCCGAGCCGACTTTGGCCGCACCGACTGGCAACCTCGAAGGTGGTGACCTGGCCTGTCTTCCCCCATCGCCGATACCTCCACCTGGCTGGTAGCGACCAAGCTGTGCCCGCCGCTCGCCCGGAGTGACACGGTCCGGCGGCCACACCTGGAGGAGGCTCTACGGCACTTCGTCAGCACCCTTCCCTTGACCCTCCTTTCCGCGCCGGCCGGCTACGGCAAGACCACCATGCTGGCCGCCCTCCCCCATCTTCTCGACGACCATCCCCTGGCCTGGGTCACCCTGGAGGCGGAGGACAACGATCCGGTTCGGTTCCTGAGCATCATCGTGGCTGCCTTGCAACGGCTGAACCCCGACTGCGGTCGATCGGCCTGGCCCTGGCTGTCCGGAGCGGCCCTCGATGGGGTCGGTCTCAAGCGGGCCGTGGGCGCCCTGATCAACGATATCCTGCAAGCCCTGCCGACCCCGTTCATCGTGGTCCTGGATGATCTGCACTTGGTGACCGAGCCGGCGGTGTTCGTCGCCCTCGAATACTTGCTGGATCATCAGCCGCCCCAAATGCATGTGGCCGTGGGCACCCGTCATGACCCTCCCCTACGTCTGGCTCGGATGGCCGCCCGCCGCCAACTGGCTGAGTTGCGCCGGCCGGACTTGGGCTTCTGCCGGGACGAGGCCGACGAGCTGCTCAATGATACTCTGGGCCTGAGCCTTTCGGCGGCCGAGGTGGCTGACCTGCAGGACCGGACGGAAGGCTGGCCGGCCGGCCTCTGCCTGCTGGCCGGCCCGCTGGGCCGGATAGGTACCCCGGCCGACCGGGCTCAGTTCGTGGCCGCCGTGACCCAGTCGGAGCGGTACGCCCTAGACTTCCTGGCCGAAGAAGTCCTCCGCGACATGCCCGAAGACCTACGCCGGTTCCTGATGAGAACCTCGGTCCTGACCGAGATGACGCCGGGGAAGTCTTGGAGCAGCTCTACCGGCGGAACCTGACCATCGCCTCGATCACGGCGGAGGCTGAGGGCGAGCCGGTCTACCGGCACCACACCCTCTTCTCCCGGCTGCTGGCCCGCCAGCTCGAGCGCGAACTGCCCGGGGAGATTGTGGAGTTGCATCGCCGAGCGGCCCGGGCCCAGACGACGCCTGGTCGCGCCATCGCTCACTACCTGACGGCCGGCCTATGGGAAGAGGCGGCCGAGCTGATGGTCCAGTCCGGCGCGGACCTTCTCGCCCGCGGCATGTCCGAGACGATCCGAAGTCGGTACCACGCGTTGCCAGCGCAGGCGCGGGCCACCCATCCCCGCCTGTCCGTCCTGATGGGCCGCTGCGAGATTCATCGAGGGGACTACGCCGCCGCCGGCCCCCTCCTGAGTCAGGCGAGAGTGGCCTTCGTCGCGGCCGGAGATCTCGCCGGCGAAGCTGGGGCCTTGACCTCCTTGATCACCCTGGCCTACCAGAACGACGACCGGGCCGGGGCGGCCGGGTTGGTGGACCGCGCGCTGGGGCTGCCCCTCGGCCCCATGGGCCGGGTGGCGGCCATGTTGGCCCGAGCCTGGCTGCGCCTGTCCGGCGGTGATTGGGCCGCGTGTCGTGGGGACTTGGGCGAGGCCCTCGGTGTCCTCCGGGCTACGGGTGACCGGCCGGCCGCGTTGATGGCAATCACCTACATGAGCGCTGCCCCCATGGCCGCCGTCCCCGGCTGCCTGGAGCTGACCGAGAGTTGCTGTGCCGTGACCGGCGACCTCGCCCTCCCGGATACGGCCCTCCGGCTGGGGGCCGATGAGCTGAGCCTCTGGCCCCTGGTCCTACGCGGGCGGACCGATGCGGCGTTGGCCGTGGCCGGCGAGGTCGAGGCCCTGCGGCAGCGGGTGGGCGGCTACCCCGTGCTCGGGAACGACTCGGCCGTGCTCCTGGCGGTCCTCCAGACGGCGCGGGGTGACCTGGCGGCTGCGGGGCGGGCCGTCGACGCGCTGGTCCAACGGCTTGACCGGGCCCCCCGCTCCAAGAGGATGTTGCACCTTCACGCCGCTGGCCGGACCATGGCCTTGCTGGGGCGCCGCACCGAGGCCGAGGAGATGCACCGGCGCCTAGCGGCTCTGAACGACGACCTCCCGTTGACGGCTTTCCTCCGCGACCACTTGGCCGGGCTACTGGCCCTCCTGGCCGACCGCCCAGACCAGGCGGAGGACATCTTGATCCGGGCCACCGAATGGGAGGCTCGGCTCCCCATCGCCCGGGTCGGCGGCAGTGCCCGACTGCTGCTGGCCCGGTTGCTGCTGGATCAAGGGCAGACCGAGGCTGCCCTGGCCGCCGTCACCGCAGTCCTCGGGGCTTGGGACGAGGCGGGCACGCCCGGCTGCGCCATCTTCGACGGCCCGGCCGGTCTGCCGGCCCTCCGGCTGGCGGCTGAGCACGGCCACGGCGGGGCCGCCCGCCTGCTGCCTCTCTTCTCATCGCCGACCGGGGCCCGGCGGCCTTGGCCGGCGGCGCCCGGCGTTTCGGGACCGGCGGGAGATCAGGTCGCTCTATCGGAGCCGCTCACCCAGCGCGAAGGTGAGGTGTTGAGGCTGATCGTCGCCGGCCGCACCAATCGACAGATCGCCCAGGAGCTCTTCATCGCCACCGAGACGGTCAAGAGTCATGTGGTCCACATTTTTCGCAAACTCGACGTCACTTCGCGGACCCAGGCCGCCATTCGGGGCCGAGAACTCGGGTTCTGAGCCGCGTAGCTTCGGTATTGTTGAACGCGGATGTGAGCCGCCGCTGAACCGTCGAGGCGCCGGAAAGCCTTTCTCGCTTTCGGTGCCTTTTGTTTCTGCCTTGCCAGCCGGTCTGCCCAAAGCAAGGGAGTCTTCACGGCCGTGTTTCACCCGGGCGATTCACTCTTTCGAGGGACGAATTCGTCCCCCAGGGCCTGTAATATCGGGATGGACAGGGGGCGTTGACGTGGAAGGCGGTCTCGACGCAAGAATACTGGCGACAATGGGCGTTCGGTTGGTCGTCCTCAGCGTCGGCGGCTACTCGCTGCCGGTCCGTTTCCGGATTCGGGAGCAGGCCGTGGAATGCCGCGTTCCGACCCGGAGCGGCGTGGGCGATCGGCTCGAGGAAGCCGGCGAGGCGACGCTGGTAGCCGTCGCGGAGGTGGGGCCTGACTTGCGGTGGCTGTTCATGCGCGGACCGGCGGTGGTGGTGCCGGAGCCGGACTGGGAGGGCCTGAGGCCACCCCCCTCAAACCAGGTGGGCCCGGACGATTTGTACCAACTCGTGAGGATCGAGCTGAAGCGGATTGAACTCGTCGACGAGCGGCGGGGATGGGGTTTTCGCGAAACCGTTGACCGGTGACGGACCAAGAGATAGGAAGAGGTGAGGACGGTTGAAGATCCTTCGTCTGGCCGCGGGCGCCTTCGTGGCCGCCCATGGTCTCATCCACCTGATGGGCTTTGCGGCCTACTGGCCGCTGGCGACCCTGCCCGACCTACCTTACAAGACCACCCTGCTGTCTGGACGCTGGGACGTGGGTGGAGTTGGGATGAAGGTCATGGCGGTCTTCTGGTTGCTTGCCGCCCTGTGCTATGCCCTCAGCGTCGCCGGCTTTCTCTCCGGCAAGGGCTGGTGGCGGCCGTTCATGTTGGGCGCGACCGCGCTGTCGACGGTCCTCTGCGTCCTTGACTGGGCCGCCGCCTACCGGGGCGGGATCATCGACCTGGCGATCTTCGCCTGGCTCGGGCTGGAGTACCTGATTCTGGGCGGCAGGAACCGCGGGGTATCAGCCCCCGTTTCTCAGAAGGAGGAAGCGTGATGAAGCGGCGAACCCTTGGGCTCGAGGCCATCTTCGGCCTGTTGTTGGTGGTCAGCCTGGGAGGCATCCTGCTCCACCACCTCACCGGCTACCCCTACCCGGCCTCGCCCGCGTCCGACTTTGAGATGAACGTCCTCAATGACCTCTACGAAGCCTTCTTTCTCATCCCGGTAGGGGTCGTCAGTCTATGGGCCATGCGCAAGGGCGGCCCTTGGGGCCCTCTGCTGGTCGCCGGGGTTGCGATGAACTTCGTTTACAACTATGCGATGATGGCCGCCGGCCGGCAGAATCTGTGGGTCTTCCTATGGATTGTCAAGATCGCCCTCTCCGGGACGGTCGTCTGCATGGTCTGGGACCGCCTGCCGGGAGCGGCGGGACGACGGCGCGGAGCGCGGGTGGCGATGGCGGCCTACCTGACCCTGGTCGGTCTGGTCTTCGGCAAGATGATGTGGCAGCGGCTCTGGGCCAGCGCCAGCGGGCGGGCGGTGGATATGACCCTGCGGGGCACGGGCACCCTGGATTGGGGGGAGCCATTCCTAAGGGACCCCATCGTCTTCTTCGCCCTGGTCATGCCAATCATCATCGCCGCCACCATCGGGCTGTGGCGGGGGACTGACTGGGGCGGCAAGGCCGCCTCGCTCTCCAACCTGTTCAGCCTGGCGATCATCAGCGCCATTCTTTTTACCGGTCCCCTCAAGGAGTTCCTGCAGAACGGGTCGGTGTCGGCGGCCATGTGGGGGATGTCGGCGATCATGATCGTCGCCGGTCTGCCGGCCGCGTGGTCGGCGGTTTGGCTGGCCAAGAAGGAGGAAGTGTCGTGAAGACAGTCGTGGTCTATTCGACCAAGCACGGGGCCACCCGGAGGTATGCCGAAACCCTGGCCCGCGAGTTACCCGGGGAGGTTACCCTGGTCAACCTGCGGGAGAACCCGAACGTCGACCTCTCCCCGTATGAGCAGGTGGTCATCGGGGCCTGCATTTACGTGGGTCAGGTGCGCAAAGAAGTCAAGGATTTCTGCGCCCGGAACCTGGAGACCCGAGCGACTGGGGCTCTTCATCTGCTGCCTGTACGACGGCGTTGAGGCCCAGAAGGAGCTGGAGACGGCCTTCCCCGCGGAACTGTTGGACTCGGCGGTGGTCAAGGCGCACTTGGGAGGGAAAGTCGATCCTGGCGAGCTTAACTTCCTCGAGCGACTGGCCACCAGGGTGGTGGCCAAGGTCAAGGAGAAGTTCGATCAATACTCCGAGGCAGACGTGCGGGGCTTCGCCCGGGCCCTGCAAGCCGGCCAGGATCAGTAGGTTACGGCCAGATTGAGAGACCGCGTCGTCGCGAGCTGCGTTGGGGGGTGAACTGGTGAAGCAGTGGATCTACGTCCTCCGACCCGTCCGCGCCGGGCTGGCGACCACTCCTACGGCCGAGGAGGATATGGCCGTAGAACGGCACTTCGCCCACCTACAATCCCTGCTGGCTGCGGGCAGGCTGATCGTGGCCGGCCGGACGCTCGAGGATTCGCCGTTCGGCATCGTCATCTTCGAGGCCGAAACGGAAGCGGAGGCCCGCTCGATCATGGAGGCCGATCCCGCCGTTCAGGAAGGGGTCATGACCGCCGTCCTGCACCCATACCGGGTGGCCCTGGGGCGGGGCGGGTGAGCCAGAGCCCGCAGACACTGACGTCCCTATAGAGAGGCCGGCGCTG
>DASXUT010000062.1 GCA_036504675.1 Bacillota bacterium
TCAACTCGGCCAGGCGGGACTGCCCGGCCGATTCGAAGACGAGCGGGTCGGGCGGGTCGAAGTCCGGCTTCAGCCGCTCGGCCGTGGCCGCCGCCTGGGCCAAGGCCGCCTCGCCCTGGCGAATCTGTTCCAGGCGCGTCGTCAGCCGCACCCGGCGGGAGGCCAGGACCCGGCCTTCCAGTTCGGAGGCGGCCCCGGCCAGGGTAGCCACCTGCGTCTCTCTGGACCGTAGCCGGACCTCCTCGTCCAGGAGGGCCTGGCGCTGACCGCGGGCGGCCTGCAGGAGGGTCTCCAGCCGCTGGACCTCAACCCGCTTCAGAGCCACCGGCTGGGTCGGCGCACGGTCCGTGCCGATCTTGGCCACCTGCTCGGCGAGGACCTTGACGGCCCGTTGGACGGACAGGTCCTCCTGCCCGGCCTGGGCCAGGTTGGCCAGCTTCTCGCCGATCTGGGCGGCCAGCTCGATCTGGTCCGTCCCGAGTTGGGGTAGGCAGCAAGTGGAGGTGAACTCGCCGTCGCCCAGGCCCAGGTGGGTCTCGGCGAAGCGCAGCTCGTGGCGACGGTCCTGACCGAACTTCTTGGTGAGGTCCTTCCCGGTGGCCGCGTCGAAGATTCGCGTGGCCAGAGGTCCGGCGCCGAAATCGCGCTCGACCCGGAAGCGCCCGCCGCCTTTCAACTCGTACTCGAGGGCCCCGCGATAGTCCCCGCCGCCCCAGGGGCGGTAGCGGTCGAGCTCGGGCAGCTTGGCCTCCCGTTGGGCCATCGGCTTCTGGAGACCGTACAGCATCCCCTGGATGAACCGCTGCAGGGTGCTCTTGCCGGCCTCGTTCAGGCCGTGGATGATGTTCAGGCCGTCGCCCAAGGCCAGGTTCAGGTCCTTGAGCCGGCCAAAGCCCTTGACCTCGAGTTTGGTCAACTTCATCCGGCCACCGACCTCCCTTCGAAGGCCGACAGGCCGGCCGTCAGCACGCGCCGCCAGAAGGGCTCACGCTCGGGCTCGGCGACGATCTTGGCGATGACCTCGCGGACAAAGACGGCCCGGGCCGACTCGCCCTTGGCCAAGGCCTCGAGGTCCCAGTCCGGACGGGTCTCATCCTGCCACTCGACGAAGTGGAACGACGGTTTGACCTGCGCCTTCACGGTCCTGAGGTCGAGCTCCAGGGAAGGATCCAGGCGGCCGGTCAGGGTCAGGCGGAAAAGGTCCCTCCGCCGCGCCGCCTCCTCGGCCACCCCGAGCAGACGGGCGGCGGCCTCCTCATCGCTGCGTATTCCGGTCAGGTCGACCGGCTGGGTGACGTGGGCGCGCCGGCCGAGCGGGCGGAACTCGGCCCTGGCCGGACGGCCGTGCTCGCCGTAATCGATCAGGTAGACGCCGTGCTCCCCGGGTTCGCCGAAGTTCAGGCCTTCCGGGCTACCCGGATAGACGACCATGGTCCGGTCGAGACAGGCCGCCCGCCGCCGGTGGTAATGGCCGAGGGCCACGTAGTCGAAGTCGGCTTGGGCCGCCCGCGCCGGGTCGATGGGCTGGAAGAGGGCGACCCCGTCCGGGACCGAGGTCGTCTCCGAACCGTGGATCAAGAGCACCCGGAACAGGGCCGGGTCGTCGATCAAGGCGGCCAGGTCGACCGAGCCGAGGGCGTCTTCGTCCGAGTCATAGCGGTAGGCGCCGAAGCCATGGATGACGAGGCCGAGGTCGGGGCGACCGGCCGTCTCCAGCTGACCCGGCTCACGGCGGCCGAAGATATGGACGTTGCGGGGCCAATCGAGGGTCAGGTAGTACGACTCGGGGACCAGCGGGTCGTGGTTCCCGGGGGCGATGAAGACCGGGGTCGACCCCAGATCGGCCATCAGATCGCGCAGGAAGTTGACGGTCGCCTTGGTCACCCAGCGATGTTCAAAGAGGTCGCCGGCGATGAGGACGGCCGAGACTCGCCCGCGCGAGGCCATCGCCACCGCGTCGGCGAAGGTCTGGCGGACCTCGGCCCGTCTGGCCTTGGCCAGGTCGGGCGGGAGCCCTATCCCGTCGAACCTCGAATCCAGGTGGACGTCACTGAGGTGCAAGAGCTTGGGCAATTTCGAGCCTCCCCGGGCGCCGGCCGTCGGGAACCGGCGCGAAGCGCCTTTGGGCCTGTATTCGCGGCCTCCGGGGTGGTCTCCTTCAAGAAAGTGGGAGGTCCGCCGTCCCGCCCCTGGTCAACCAGAAAGTACCTCGTAAACCGCCACTCCGCGGGGCTCAAGCTATGCGGTGAGGAGGTGAGACGAGAAGTGAGAATGACCGAGATCGAACTGCTCCAGCTCAACGAGGCGATGAAAGGCACGGAAGCCTGCCTCGAGAAGGCCGCCGTGCTGGCCGGCCAGTGCGAGGACCAGGAGGTCCGAAACATGCTCGAGCGGACCCAGCGAATCTACCAGCAGCACTACGACGAGATGGTCCGGCTGGTCAACGAGTCCAACGTAACCGAGGGGTTCACTGCCGAGACTAGGCGGACGGTCACCGGGGCTCACCACCAGAACCCCGGTTACACCACCCCAAGCTGGACCGGGCCGAATTACGGCGAGACCACCGAGCGGAACGAGCGGATGGAAGGCCTCGACCATTTCGGCAACGTCCGCACTTAGGCACCCGCTCTCTCGAAGGGAGGACGAAGCATGACCCATGTGACTGGGCAGTATGGCCCCGGTAGACTGAGCCCGAAAAGCATCGCCACGAGCTTCCTTGAAGGGGCCAAGTTCATGGCCGTCGAGGATACCCGGTCGGCCCTGGAGAGCGCGACACCACAGGTCCGGCGGGCCTTCGCCCGGATGGCCGACGATCAGTTGAGGGTGCACGAGGACTGGTTTGAAGTGATGGAGCGCAAGGGTTGGTACAAGGTCGTGCCGGCCAACAACGAGACCCTGAACATGGTCCGCGCGGAAGCCCGCACGATCGGGGCTTACGGGGGGACCGGTTCGATGGGGGTCATCGGGCGGACCGGCAACTTCCCGTCCAACTGGCCCAACGAAGGTAACCGCTGATCGGCCAAGACTGATCGGGTCCCTCTGGTCCCGCGGGCGGGCAGGAGACCGCGAATCCCCGCCGAAAAGTACAGCGACGGCCGCCCGCCCGGGCCACCGGGGGGCGGCCGTCGTGCTTTCATCCCGCCCTTTTCGGAGGATTCCTTGAAACTTTGCTCTCTGGCCAGTTGCAGCGGTGGCAACGCCTACCTGATCTCCGGACGCGACGGGACCTCGGTCCTGGTCGACTGCGGGTTATCCCTGCGCCGCCTGGAAGCCGGTCTGTTGGCGGCCGGGGTGTGCCCCGACGACCTGGCTGGAGTGTTCATGACCCACGAGCACGCCGACCATGTCCAGGCGCTCCGCTTGCGTCATCCCTTCCCGGCCCGCCACGGTCTGCCGGTCTTTGCCCCACCGGGCTTCTGGGAGGCCTTCCCGGCCCGCGACGGTCTGGACCGGCGGACCATCGGCAGCCGCCGATCGGTCACGGTCGGCGGCCTCACCGTGACCGCCTTTCCAAAGCCCCATGATGCCGCGGAGCCTGTCGGATACCTGGTCGAGGACGGACAGGAAGCGGTCGGCGTGGCCACCGATCTCGGCACCGTCACAAGGGACGTCCTGACCGCCCTCCGCGGCGCCGATCACCTGATCTTTGAGAGCAACCACGACCCGGTCCTCGAGGTCCGTTCAGGACGGCCGGCCTACCTGATTCGTCGGGTCCTCAGCGACCACGGCCATCTCTCCAACCAACAGGCCGGCCAAGCCCTGGCCCTCCTGGCCTCAGCCCGCACGCGGACGATTCTGTTGGCTCATCTCAGTGAGGACTGCAACCTGCCGGAACTGGCCCTCGAGACTGTCTCTGAATGCCTTGCCGGCTCGCCCTTCAGGGGGCTCTTGGCGACCGCGCCGCACCGGCATCCGTCGCCGATCTACTCACGGGACGGCGCCGGGCCCATTCGCGCGGACAACGATCTGACGAGGCGTCACGCCGCCGACCGAGGGTGATCGCCGCGGCCGGCCGGCCGGTAAGAGCGCGGTTTGTAAAGGTTTCTTGGTCTTGTCTACCACGTCTTACATAAAGAACCGCAAGGAAATTCAGGCTCGACGGCCAACTACTATTGGTTGCATGAGCTGGTTGCATGAGCGAGGTGAGTGCATTGAGCGACTTGTCCGAGAACCTCACTGGTGGAAAACCGATCCTGGTCGTCGAGGACGACCACGGCGTGACGATGGGCCTGTCTTATGCCCTGAAACAAGAAGGCTGGAGGGTTGCCGAAGCCCCCAGCCTGGCCGAGGCGAGGAAGCTCTACGCCGCCGAAGAGCCGGCCCTGGCCATCGTCGACATCGGTCTGCCCGACGGCAGCGGCTTCGACCTCGTCCGGGAATGGCGGAAGACGTCGCCTGTGCCGATCCTCTTCCTGACCGCCCGCGACCTCGAGGCCGACAAAGTCCTCGGCCTTGAGATCGGCGGCGACGACTACGTGACCAAGCCCTTCGGCGTCCGCGAGCTGGTCGCCCGCTGCCGGGCCCTGCTCCGGCGGGTCAAGGCCCCGGGGGCCGGGGAGGCCCCGACCTTCCGCACCTTCGACCTCCTGGTCGATATGGACAAGCGAAAGGTGCAAAAGGGTCAGGAGGTCGTCCACCTGACCCACACCGAGTTCGAGATCCTCCGTCACTTGGCCAAGCGGCCGGGCAAGGTCTTCTCCCGCGAGGAGCTGATCCAGTCGATCTGGGACGTCAATTTCTTCGGCGGCGCCAAGACGATCGACGTCCACATCCGCAACCTCCGGCAGAAGCTCGGCGATGGGCCCGACGGCAAGGGCTACGTCGAGACGGTCCGCGGCGCCGGCTACAAGTGGAGGGAGAGCTAGGCGTGCGCCGTTTCAACACCCTGCAATGGCGGATGATCGCGGCCTTCATCCTCGTCGTCGCGGTCATCCTGGCCATTTCGGGGTTCCTCATCAACCGGATCTTCGTCACCTATATGCGTCAGGACCAGGCCAGCCAGTTCGCCGACAAGGTGAAGGTGGTGGCCGACTTTCTGAACTTCTATAACGATGTCTACACGGTCAAAGGCCAGATGCCGGAGCTCGAGGGACTCCTCGGGGTCAAACTGACCCTGGTCACCAACCCGATCCAGCCCGGCCTGCCCGGGCCGCTCGGGTCGAGCATCCAGTTCTACGGCGTCAACAAGACTCCCCTCAGGCCCCACCTCAGCCTGTTCGAGCAGGTTCAGCAGATCCAGCAGATGCAGGCGGTGGTTCCCTTCTTCGGGGACCCGCGCCTCCCCGCCTGGGTCCTGGTGGACCGGAACGAAGACCTGACGACGGCCCGCTCCGACCTCAAGATGGCCCTGCTTGAGTTGAGCGCCCTTGGGCTCCTCGTCTCCACCGTCCTCGCTGCCTGGCTGGGCCGCTCCTTCAGTCGTCCCTTGCGCGAGCTGGCCCTGGCCGCCGAGGACATGGCCGACGGCAACCTCGATCGCTCAGTCCCCGAGAGTGGGGTGGCCGAAGTGCAGACCCTGGCTCGGCGGTTCAACGAGATGAGCGGGCGCCTTCAGGAGAGTTTCCAGACGATCACGACCGAACGGGACCGGCTCAAGGACTTCATTGCCGACATGTCCCACGAGCTCCGGACTCCGCTCACGGCCCTCTCGACCTTCAACCAGTTGCTGCTGGAGGGGGCCGCCGAGGATCCGGCGACCAGGCAGGAATTCCTGGACAACTCGGCTAAACAGATAGAGCGGCTGCGGCGACTGTCCGAGAACCTGCTGCAGCTGTCCAAGCTGGATTCGGGGCTGATCGAGATGCGGCTCGAGCCGGGTGACCTGGTGGAGACGGTCGAGGAATCGGTCGACCGGTTGGCCCCGGCGGCCCGGGCCCGTGGCCTGGAGCTGACGGCCACCCTCCCGTCGGGCCGGGTGGGCGTCGACCATGATGTGTCTTACCTGCAACAGGCCATCGACAATCTGATCGGGAACGCCATCAAGTACACCCCGACGGATGGACTGATCGAGGTCGACCTGGGCGCCGAGGGGACTGAGGCCGTCCTCAGGGTCCGGAACAGCGGCCCCGGGATCGACCCGGCCGACGTGCCGAACCTCTTCCACCGCTTCTTCCGCGGCCGGCTTCAGGCCAAGGAGGAGGGCGGCAGCGGTCTCGGACTGGCCATCGTGGCGGCCGTCGTCGGCGCCCACCGTGGCTCGGTGGCCGTCACCGACCCAGCCAGGGCCGAGTTCACCGTCCGGCTGCCCCTCAGCCGTGGGGCGGCCCAGCCCACCACCCTGGCCCCACCAACCCCGCCGGCCGCGCTTCCCGACGATCTCCCCGGCCCGCCGGATTAAGCTTTATTTACCGCAGGTTTACGTGCTTTGCATGAGCCGCGAGTACAATTTGTAGTGGTGAAGGGGGCAATTGCTAGCCAACCTTCGCCGCTCAGGCCGCGCGGCAGGCGCGGCCCTTTCTTTTCTTTCGGCGTCTCGAGAAGTCTCCTCAAGGGAAGGTGGATGACGTGCGCTTAGACCTCAAGCTCATCACCAGAACGGCGATTCTCCTCGCTCTGACCGTGGCCGCCCAGCTCTTCTCGGGACGGCTGGGCCAGGCCGTTACCGGCCCGCTGGTTAACGGGATGTTGTTCATCTCGGCCTATGCCGTCGGGGCCGTCGGCGGCATCCTCATCGGGGCCATCACCCCATGGGTCGCCCTGGCCTACGGATTGGTCAAGGCCCCGGCCGCGGCGGTCGTCCCGTTCATCATGGTCGGCAATGCCCTCTTGGTCATCGTTTTCGCGGCCTTCCACCGGGTCAGCCGGACCTGGGGACGGTACCCCGGCGTGGCCGTCGCCGCCGTGGTCAAGTTCCTGGCCCTGGCCGGGGCGGTTCGCTATCTCTTGAGCTTGAAACCCGCGGTGGCCGCCGCCTTCGGCGTGCCGCAGCTCTTCACGGCCCTGGGCGGCGGGGTCATCGGCCTGGTGATCATGGCCGCCCTCGACCGCGTCTGGGTTCAACCAACGGCGAAAAAGGTGGACGGCGCCAAGGAATAAGCCCATCCCACGGCGAATCCCCACCCACGGTTCTTTAGCCGACGAAAGGGGACGGATCAGTGGCCCAGAAGCGCCGGCAGTCGCGCCAAGTCGACGGCCTCATCGGGGCCTTGCTCTCACTGAGGGATGCCGATGAGGGCAGCCGTTTTCTCGAAGACCTTTGCACCGGTAGGGAGATGAGGACCCTGGCCAATCGGTGGGAGGCGGCCCAGATGCTCGAGGCCGGCCTTACCTACGAAGCCATCGAGGCCAAGACCGGGATGAGTTCGGCCACGATCAGCCGGATTAGGCGGGCCTTGTCCGAAGGGGCCCAGGGGTATCGCCTTGTCCTCGAGCGGCAGAAGCGCAAGGCGATCGGCCAAGCGAGGTCGGCCGCGCGGAAGAAGGCCGGCCCGAGGCCGGCCAAGGTCGGGAAGCGGGTCGCCCAGAGGGGGAGGCCCTGAGTGGACGGCTGCGCCCTTACCACGCAATGGTTTTGCGGACGTCTCCACAAGTTCCTCGTCGAGACCCGCCCGGTCATCGCCGCCTTCGAGGGAGCGGAAATCGACCAGGCGCCGGTGCCCGGGGTCCGCTCTGTCGGCGACCTGCTTCTCCACCTCGTCCGGAGCATCGCCCATTACGCGAACGGCATCGCCGCCGATCATTGGGCCCCGCTTCCCTACAGCCTGGCCGAATACCGCACGGTCGGGGCCATCATTGACCTCTACGACCGCGTCGGCGAGGCCGCCCGGAAATCCCTGTCGAACCTACCGGACCTTGAATGGAGCCGCATCGTCTCCCCCAATGGGACGGCGAGCACCAAGGCTGAACTGCTGTTCGAGTTGATCGAACATGGCGTTCACCACCGGGGTCAGCTTTATAGCTACGCTCGGTTGCTTGGAGTGGCCCCGCCTCCATTGCCGTACGCCGTCTAGACACACCGTCCAGAATGCGAACAAGCAGGCGCCCGAAGGCGCCTGCTTGTCTTGTCCTATTGGTCCCTCCACGGCGTTCGGTCCCGCCAGGGCTCAGAAGTAGCGGGTCCTGACCAGCCGTCCGCGTCGCCTGAGCTCGGCCGTGACCTGCTCGACCATCTGCTGCTTGAGGGCCAGGCTGGAGGGGATATCGGGGCTCTGATGAGCGGGGTTAATCGCCCGGCCGACCAGGAATTCGATCTCGTCGGCCTGGAGGAGCTCGGTGGTCAGGAGGCTGGCGCCGTCGCGCCGGCCGGCGAAGCGCCGGGCCGGGGCGTCGCGGCGCATGTTGTCCAGGCACTTGGCCATTGTCAGCATGCCTTCGGTGACCAGGTCGACGCCCTCCATCAGGCCCACCGGCGGGACCTCGTCGGAGGGGGAGGCCAGGTCGACATCGATCCTCCGGCCGAGGACGCGGGCCACCATGTTGCCGGTGGTCCCGCCACAGACGACCTTCCGGCCCGCGCTTTCGGTGAGGACGCGGACGACTTCGTCGTCGCGCTCGCGTCGCTCGGGCGGGCCGATAAGGACCGCCAACCGGCGCGGCCGCCGCACCTGGACCACGGCCACGCTGGCGTCATCGCCGGGGGAACCGGCGTAGAGCTTGTTCACCAGGTCGAGGAGCTCGTCGGCCTGGTCCTGGGCCGGGTCACCGTGCCTGGCCATCTTCTCGATATACGCCCCGACTCGGTCCCAACCCCAGCCCAGGTCCCAGATCCCGCCGACCCCGGCGTGCAGGACACCGTCGGAGGCGAGGACCATCCAATCCCCGTCATCGGCGTCGAAATAGGCCTCGTGGATGACGCGACCGCCGATCTCCCGCTGAATGCGGTCGACCGTCTTGAGTCCCGACTTGCCGCCGAGGTAGGTCGTGGGGTTATCATACTCGGCCAGGTAGACCCGGCCGTCCTGGGAGACCTGAAGGATGGTGAAGGTGCTGTAGGCCAGGTGCCGGACCTTGCACACGGGCAAGGTCTCGGCCAAGGCTTCGATCACGTCGTCCAGGCGGCCGCCCTTCTCGAGCATCTTCCCGGCCATGGTCGCCGTCAACCGCGAGAGGATGTTGGCCTTGACCCCGCTGCCGAGGCCGTCCGAGAGAATGACGATGGTCGAGCCGGCGGTCTTGGAGACGTAGACGCTGTCCCCGCAAAGCTCCTCGCCGTGCTTGGGTTTTTGACTGACTCCCAGATCCAAGTGCAGTCGCATCTTAACCAAGACCTCTTCCCGAATGGCCATTGCTAATCAGCGGACTGGGAGGGGCCGGAGGGCTTCTCGCCTTGTCCGCTGTCCCCCTGATTCTCGATGAGCTTGATCAACTCGGTCAGGAGGACCTTCGTCTCCGCGGTGGTCTCGCCGAGGAGACCGGCGATCTCTTGAGCCACCTTCATCTGCCGGCTGATCACTTCCTGGGCCCGGGTCACCGTCTCCATTTTCATCCGTTGGACCTGGTCGGACCGGCGCAGCTCTTCGGACAGGTCGGCCAGTATGCCGATGGCGACGTTCTGCTTGTCGACATAGAAGATGGTCTCGAAGGTGTGCAGCTCGTACTGGGGGTAGACGTTGGAGGTCCGGACCGTCTCGTGTTCGGCCATCGCCCGGGCGAAGTTGACCGGGTCGAACAGCTTGGCCAGACGCTTGCCGATCATGTGTTCCCGCTGGCAGCGAAACATCTTCTCGGCAGCGGCATTCATCTCGATCACCCGAAGCTCGCTGTCGACGGCGACTACGCCGTTGGGCGAGGCCGAGATGATCAGGTTGGACATCGACTCAGCCTTACGGCGCATGTAGGGGATGCACATCTCGACCTCAGCCCAACCGCGGAAGACGGCCACCGCCTTCTCCCGGCAAGATTGGTAGCCGCAGGCGCCGCAGTTCAGCTCATCCTCCGGCGTATGCTTGCCGGTCTGGGCGAGGATGGCCTTGATCTGGGCTTCGGTCGGTTCGGGCAGTTCCGCCCGCCGGTTCACGTGTCCGGTGTGGAGAGCGGCCGCGGGCAACGTCCGCAGACCGTGGCCGTTGCGCCGGTTCCGGCCGTTTACGGGGGCCTGGTCGGCCGCGGCCGCCTGGATCCGCCGGATCAACCGCTCGCGGCGGACGAAGGGATCGTCGCCCCCCGGCGTCCCGGGGCCGGATAGGCAACCGCCCGGACAGGCCAGCATCTCGATGAGGTGCGGGTCCTCAACCCGCCGCCCCTTCCTGAGGAGGTTCTGGAGGAACTCGACACAGGTCTCGAGGCCCGTCATGACGAGGACTTCCGAGGCCGTGTGGTCGGTGGAGAAGCCCGCCGTCTTCAATAGGCCGCCGTCGATCGGGAAGTAGCGGCCCAACCTGGGTTCCTCGCCGTCGAAGCTGCCCTCGGCCAGCCCGGCCAGATCGATGTGGTTCTCGGCCAACCAGGCCAGGAGTTCCTCGAAGGTCAGGACGGCATCGACGGTTTCCCCGCCGGTCTCGTCGGCTTCCCGCTTCTTGGCGAAGCAGGGACCGATGAAGACGACCTTGGTTCGCGGCTCGCGGTACTTGAGCAGGCGGGCGTGAGCGATCATCGGGGAGACCACCGGGGCGAGGTAGGAGAGGAGTTCGGGGTAGTGCCGTTCGATCAGGTTGACCACGACCGGGCAGGCGCTGGAGATCATCGGAGTGGCCTGCCGCCCCAACTCCCGCTGGGCCTCCTCATGGAGGCGGCGGTGCTCGGCGGCCACCAGCTCAGCCCCGACGGCCGTTTCCTGGACGTATTCGAAGCCCAGGAGGCGCAGAGCGGCCGCGACCTGGCCGGGCCTGGCGGCCGGCAGGACGGCCCAGAACGAAGGGGCCAGGCTGGCCGCGACCGGGTCGCCGCCGCGGAGGAGGGCCCTCACCCCGGCCAGGTCACTGCGAACGTGCTTGGCCCGCTGCGGGCAGACGATGACACAGCGTCCATCGAGGATGCACCGCTCGATGAGGACCTGGGCGTGGGCCTCCTTGGCCGTCGGCCCAGAGAGGACCTCAATCGCCTTGACCGGGCACGAGCGAACACACCGGTAACAGTCCCGGCACTGGGCCTGGTCGGTTGAGATTATCGGCATGGCCTACCCCTCCGTGCTGCCCGCCCCGGTCACTTCGAAGCGACTCAGGACGTGCTCTTCGAACAGACGTTGGACGTCCCCGGGATAGGTCTCCCGGTAGACGGTGTCATCGATCTTCACCGATACCCCCTGGGTGCAATGGTCGAGACAAAAACAACCCTTGAGGTGCACCGAGGCGTTCACCCGGTACTCGGCGATCAGCCTCTGGAACTCAGCGATGACCTTGGACGAGCCCCTAAGGAAGCACGAACTGCCAACGCAGACCTCGATGCAGATCACGCTATCACCTCTCGCGCCCCGCCGACCGGTCCCCCTGCCGTTCGTCGCGGCAGGGGGCCGGCTTCATTCGGGCGCCGTTTGGCTATCCGGCCCGATCAGGAACGGGCCAGGGCCACGGGGGCGATCTTCTCTTCGAAGACCTTCTCGGCCGTCGCCGGGGTGACCCCAGTAATGACCTTCCCATCGACCTTGACCGAAACCCCTTGGTCGCAGTGCTCGAGGCAGAAGGTGGCCTTCAGACGGACCCGGCCGCCGAGGTCCTTCTGCTCGATCAAGCGGGTGAAAGCCTGGAGGACGTCATAGGACCCTCTGAGGTAGCAGCCGGTACCCACGCAGACCGAGACCTCCAGGGCCTCGGCGGCGGGCTCGGCATAGAGGCCGATGGCCTCGCCGAGGATCCGCCGCCGCGGGGCATAGGCGGTGTGGAGAGCCCCGTGGCAGACGTGGCTGTTGGGCTGCTCCAACCACTCGCGGTAGAGCTCTTGGATGAACGGGTTCTCGCGGGGGTTGCGCAACGGCAGCTTACGGTCGATGGCATAGAGCCCGTCCCCGCGTTCGGCCCGGTGCGAACGGCCGGCCGGGGGCTGGCCGCCGCCGCCGATGCATCCGGTCGGGCAGGCCATCACCTCGATCACGTCGTACTTGGCTTCGCCGCTCTTGACCGCGGCGATGACCTTGGCCGCCGCGCCCAGGCCGTTGACCACGCACAGGCGGAGATTCAGGTCGCCCAGGGCGACCTCGGCCTCGCGCCATTCCTTGAGCCCGCGAACCTCATGGAAATCGACCCGCGGCGGCGCCTTCGCCCCGTCGCCGAAAACCACCGACCAGGCCGTGCGGAGGACCGCTTCGGCCACCCCGCCGGTGGCCCCGAAGATGACCCCGGCCCCGCTGACCAGCCCGAAGGGGTTGTCCATGGCTTCGGAGGCGAGGTTCTCGAAGAGGACGCCGGCTTCCTTGATCAGCCGGGCCGCTTCGACCGTGGTCAGGACGGCATCCACGTCGGGCGAACCGTCGGTGGTGAACTCGGGCCGCTTGGCCTCGAACTTCTTGGCCGTGCAGGGCATGATCGACACCGAGTAGATCTTGGCGGAGGCGACGCCGAGCTTCTTCGCGTAGAACTTCTTGAGCAGGGAGCCGAACATCTGCTGCGGCGACCGGCAGGTCGACAGGTTACCCAGGAGGTCGGGGTGATATTGCTCGGCGTACTTGACCCAGCCCGGGCAGCAGGAGGTGAAGAGGGGGAGCCGGGTCTCCTTACCGGCAGCGGCCGCCTGGAGCCGGCCGACGAACTCCATCGTCTCCTCGACGGCGGTCAGGTCGGCGGTGAAGACGGTGTCAAAAACTTTGGCGAAGCCGACCCGGCGAAGGGCGGCGGCGATCTTACCGGTAACGTCCTCGCCCGAGCCAAGGCCGAATTCCTCGCCCAGAGCGACGCGGACGGCCGGGGCGATTTGGACGACGACGAACTTCTCCGGGTCGTGGATGGCCTTCCAGACCTTCGCCAGTTCGGACCGGACGGTCAGGGCGCCGGTCGGGCAGACCTGGACGCATTGGCCGCAGTTGACGCAGTCCACCTCGTCGAGATCCTTGCCGAAGGCCGGCGCGACGGTAGTCCTCGGACCCCGGTAGGCGAAGTCGATGGCCCCGATCCCCTGGACTTCGCGGCAGACCCGGACACAGTCCCCGCACAGGACGCAACGGTTGGGGTTGCGGACCACGGACGGGCTGGAGAGATCGATCGGCTCGACCTCGTCGGCGCCGATCCCGTTGGCCCCGCCGAAGCGCGGCGTCCGCACACCGAGCTTGAAGGCCAGGGCCTGGAGCTTGCAGTCGCCGTTCTTGTCGCAGGCGGTGCAATCGCGGTGGTGGGCCGCCAGCATCAGCTCGAGGTAGAGCCGGCGGAGGCGGTGGGTCCGCTCGGTGTTGGTGTAGACGACCATGCCGTCGCGCGGGGCGGTCGAGCACGAGGCGACCAGCCCCATCCCCTCGATTTCAACGAGGCACAGCCGGCAAGCGCCGTGGACGCTGAGTTCCGAGTGATAGCAGAAGGAAGGGATCTCGATTCCGGCCGTGCGAGCCAGCTCGAGGAGATTGCGTTCCGTGCCGATGGCGACCGACTGGCCGTCGATGACCACCCGGCCGGCCGCTTCGGAAGGAGAAGCCATGGTTCGAAGCCTCCTTGGGATGACGGTTGAGATGTTGGTTTGGAGTGTTCAGGCCGAAGAGGCCTCTAGACTACTTCGATGGCGCCGAACTTGCACTTCTCCTGGCAGGTCCCGCACTTCGTGCAGAGCTCTGAGTCGATCGTGTAGGGCTTCTTGAGTTCGCCGGTGATCGCCCCGGCCGGGCAGTTCCGGGCGCACACCGCGCAGCCCTTGCACTTCTCGGCGATGACCTGGTAACGCTTGAGGCCCTTGCAAACCCCGGCCGGGCAGCGGCGCTCAAGGACGTGGGCTTCATACTCCCCGCGGAAGTAGCGCATCGTCGTCAGGACAGCGTTGGGCGCGGTCTTGCCGAGGCCGCAGAGGGCTCCCTCCTTGACCCCGACGGCCAGTTCCTGCAGGAGGTCGAGGTCCTCGGGGGTGCCGCGACCGTCGGTGATCCTGGTCAGGATGGCCTGCATTCGCTTGGTCCCTTCGCGGCATGGGACGCACTTGCCGCAGGACTCGTTCTGAACGAAGGTCATGAAATAGCGGGCCGTCTCGACCATGCAGGTGTCCTCGTCCATGACGACGAGACCGCCGGAACCGACCATGGCCCCGGCCGAACTCAGCGACTCATAGTCCAAGGGCAGGTCGAGGTGCTGTTCGGTGAGGCAGCCGCCGGACGGCCCGCCGATCTGGACGGCCTTGAACTTCCTGCCCGGGTTGCGCATCCCGCCGGCGATGCCGAAGAGGACATCGCGCAGCCTGATCCCCATCGGGACCTCGATCAGCCCGGTCCGGGCGACCTGGCCGGCGACGGCGAAGGTCTTCGTCCCGGGGCTCTTGGCCGTGCCCACCGAAGCGAACCAGGCCCCGCCGCGCCTCAGGATGCTGGGCACGTTGGCGTAGGTCTCGACGTTGTTGAGGAGGGTCGGCTTGCCGAACAGACCGGCGATGGCCGGGAACGGCGGCCGGGGCCGAGGCATCCCTCGGCGCCCTTCGATCGAGGCCAGGAGGGCGGTTTCCTCGCCGCAGACGAAAGCCCCGGCGCCTTCCTTCAGGTTGATGTCGAAGGAGAACTTATGGCCGAGGATGTTCCGGCCAAGGAGGCCGGCCTGGCGGGCCTGGTCGATGGCCCGGCGGAGGCGCTTGACGGCCAGCGGATATTCGGCCCGGCAATAGATGTAGCCCTCGTCGGCGCCGACGGCATAACCGGCGATCATCATCCCCTCGATGACCCGATGCGGGTCGCCCTCCATGACGCTGCGGTCCATGAAAGCGCCGGGGTCGCCCTCGTCGCCGTTGCAGACGACGTACTTCTTCTCGCCCTTGGCCTGCTGGGTAAAGAGCCACTTCTTGCCGGTCGGGAAACCGCCGCCCCCACGGCCCCGCAGCCCGGACGCGGTGATCTCCGCGACGACCTGCTCCGGGGTCATGTCGTTGAGGACCTTGGCGATGGCCCGATAACCTTCGAAGGCGATATACTCAGCCAGCTCTTCCGAGTCGATCAGGCCGCAGTTCTCCAGGGCGACCTTGCGCTGACCCGCGTAGAACGGCATCTCTTTCTCAGTCGGGCAGACCTTGCCGGTCGCCGGGTCCTTCCAGAGTAACCGTTCGATCGGGGCTCCGCCGTCCAGGGCGGCCTTGACGATGTCCCTAGCGTCTTCCGGCTTGACGTGGGTGTAGAAGGTCCCGCCCGGCTCGATCTTGACCAGCGGGCCGGCCTGACAGTACCCATGGCAGCCAGCCTTGATCAGGCCGGCCTTGCCGTCCTTGACCGGCTTTCCGGGATGGTCGCCATCGCGGTCGTCCAGGACGACCACTTCGGCCAGGGCTTCGCGGCCGGCAATGGCTTCATTGAGGGCTTCAAAGACCCTGTCGGCGCCCATGGCCATGCAGGCCGTCTCCATGCAGACCAGGAACCGGACCTTTTGAGCGTCCACGGCCGCCCGGGCGGCGGCCCGGCGAGCTTCGAGGTCTTCCGCGTCACGGATTGGGCGGACGGTCGCCGCAGCCTCTTTCTTGGTCCGGGCGACCACCGAGAGCTTCGGGGCCTTGGGCCCGGCGGCGGCCAGCTCTTCCCGTTCCCTCTTGATCGTCTCGACGATTCGACGACCCTCTTCCGGGGTCATCTGGCCGTGGACGACCTGGTCGTCCACCATGATCACCGGGGACAGGCCGCAGGCCCCGAGGCAGGCCACTGTCTCCACGGTGAAGGCCAGGTCGGGCGTCGTCAACTCATCTTCCTTGAGGCCGGCGGCCTCATGGACGGCAAAGTTGACCTTCTCGGCCCCCCGGACGTGGCAAGCCGTCCCGTTGCAGACCTTGATCACGCACTTGCCCTTGGGACTCAGGGAGAACTGAGCGTAGAACGTGGCCACGCCGAAGACCATCGCCGGCGGTAGCCCGAGGGCGGTGGCGACGTAAGTCATCACTTCTTCGGGCAGGTAACGGTACTCGGCTTGGACGTCCTGAAGGATGGGCACCAGGTTGTTCACTTTCCGTTGATGCCGGTCGAGGATCTCGTTGAGTTTGCTGAACTGACGGGGTGCGTTCAGTTGCGACGAAGGTAGCACGAAGGTGACCCCCTGTGTTGAGATCTTTTCTGCGGCTGAGCTGGGATGGCTGCGACGGTTGCGGAGGCGGCCCTGGGCCGGGGCCTCACGGCGGGAGGTCAGAAGGTCGGCGGAGAGATGGTCCAGAGCACCCGAGCCTCGGTCTCCCCCGGGTTCCGCAGGGACGTCGGCCGTTGGAAAAGGAAGTATCCCGCGTCGCCCACGGCCAGTTCCAGGGCGCGGTCGCCGAGGGTGACCTCGACCCGACCATCGAGCACCAGTAAGAAGTCCTCATGGTCGTGGACGTTGAGGTTTTCGTCATAGACCGCCCCCGGTCCCAGGGTCAGGATGACCGGTTGCATCCGCTTGTCGCGGGACCCGAGGAAGGTCAGGAGTTCGACGTTGACCCCCTCAGATGACGTGACCAATCTCTTTCGACGGTCCCTCCGGACCACCAGCCAATCCTCGGGCAGGTTGTCGTCGGTCAGGACGGAGACGCGCGTCCCCAGGGCCATCGCCATGGCCTTGAGGGTCGAGAAGGAGGGCGAGACCCGGCCTTGTTCGAGTTGATAGATGAAGCTCGGGGAGACCCCGACTTTCGCGGCCAGGTCGCGAACGCTTAGGAGCTGATTGAGGCGCATCTTCTTCAATCGGGAGCCTAGGTCCATGCCCAAGGCCTCCTTTCCGGACCAAGTCGTGGCTTCCTGGGAGAGAGTGCCGCCGAACGGGAGGGGAAAGAGAGACAAAGGCAAGAATTGCCCGAAGAAACTTGTGAAGCCTTTCACTAAGTATTATACATCGCTACTGTAAAGTTGTAAAGTGAATACCTAGTGTGACTGGCCGTATGCGTCAGAAGCAAGGCCGTAGGCAGTCAACATTCGATTTTCTGACAACGGGAACTTCCTGGCCAAGGCGGGCAGCGACGGCGGCGTCTTCATCTGCAAGGTCGGGATCCACGGGGCGGTCTTTTCCGTCCACGGGGTCGGCGGTTCAAGGAGGAATGCAGCGCAGTACCGTCGAAAGCCGATTTCCGAACGCCAACGGGTGACAGATTAGGGATGGGCCTCGTTCGCAGGGAGGAGAGATAATCACCGTGTCCGAAACCATCGATCCGCGCCTGGCCGCTCAGCCTGGATATTGGAACGCGCTGTTCAAGGGGGCCAGTGACGCCTACCGGACCTTGCCCGTCTCCCAGAAAGTCATCGACGTGACCGACTTTTTCCTCGCCAACGGGGCGGCGGACGTCGTCGATGTCGGTTGCGGTCTGGGCCGTTGGGTGATCCACCTGGCCAGGCAAGGCCTGAGGCCGACCGGGGTCGACATCGTCAAGCGGGCGATCGAGATGGGCCGGCGCTGGGCGGCCGCCGACGGGCTCCAGGCCGACTTTGCCGTCGCTTCGGCCACCGCCCTCCCGTTCCCCGACCATCGCTTTGACGGGTACGTCGGCTCAAACCTCCTCGACCACCTGGGAGTGGAGAACGCCCGCGAGGCCGTCGCCGAGATGCGGCGGGTCCTTCGTCCGGGCGGGGTCTTCTTCCTCTCCTTCGATGTCCCGGAGGCCGAACCGGACAAGCACGAGACCCTGCCGGACGGCTCATGGCACTTCACCGAGGGGTCCCGGGCCGGCCTCATCTGGCGGCCCTTCAGTGACGACGAGATCAGGGGGCTCCTAGAGGGGCTCGAGATCCTCGACCTGATGACCGTCGAAAGCGGGGCCAGGTGGGTCTTCGGGCGGGCCCCGGAGGGCCATTGATGCGACTATACAACCGTTTCATCCATTCGAGCGCGGAGAAGGTCGGCGATGACCGCCTCGTCCTGGAGGCCGCCTTCATCGACTTGGTCCATGAGCTCAACGTGACCCTCGAGGTCCGACTGCCCGACCGGGTGATCATCGGAGCCCGGGCCGAGGTCCAGCGAGCTCCCTATCCCGTCTGCGCCGACGTGGCCGCCAAGATTTCCGGGCTGGTCGGCCACCCGGCCGACATGGGCATCGGGCGGGCCGCCAAGGAGGCCCTGGGCGGCCCGCAGGGCTGCTCACATCTCTTGGAACTGGCCCTGGAAGCCGTCCGTTCGGCCATCCAGTCCGAGTTCGTCGAGACTGGGATGGGCCTGTCACCGGACGAGAAGGTCGAGATCTACCGGCGGAAATGGAAGGACACATGCTACGCTTATTCGCAGGACTAAGGCCGGCGCGGCCGACGAAGGAGGGATGACCGGTGGAGGATAAGCGGGAGCGGGTCAGGCTGACCAAGCTCACCTCGAAGGCCGGCTGAGGCTGCAAGATCGGTCCTGCGGACCTGGCGCAAGTCTTGCGCCAACTACCCCCGGGGGTCAAGGACCCCAATCTTCTCGTCGGTCATGACACCCTGGACGACGCGGCCGTCTACCGCCTCGGCCCCGATTCTGCCCTGGTGCAGACGGTCGACTTCTTCACCCCGGTCGTCGACGACCCGTACGACTTCGGGCGGATCGCCGCGGCCAACGCCCTCAGCGACGTCTACGCCATGGGGGCCCGACCCTTCATGGCCCTCAACATCGTCGGCTTTCCCACCAGTCGCCTGGGCTCCGACATCCTGGCCGAGATCCTGAGGGGCGGGGCCGACATCCTCGGCGAAGCCGGCGTGGTCCTGGCCGGCGGGCACTCCATCGACGATCCTGAGCCCAAGTACGGCCTGGCGGTGACCGGCCTGGTCCACCCGGAGCGGGTGGTCGCCAACGCCGGGGCCCGGCCGGGGAACCTTCTCTACCTGACCAAACCCATCGGCATCGGGATCATCACCACGGCGATCAAGCGCGATCTGGCCGGCGAGGACGTCATCCGCCGGGCCACGGCGATCATGGCCGAGCTCAACCGGGGGGCCGCCGAGGCCATGCTGGAAGTGGGAGTGGACGCCTGCACCGATGTGACCGGCTTCGGTCTCGCCGGCCACGCCTCGGAGATGGCCCGGGCCAGCCGGGCCGACCTGATGCTGTCCTTCCCCCGCCTCCCGGTGCTCACCGAGACCTGGGAATTCGTCCGCCGGGAGGCCGTCCCCGGCGGGACCAAGAACAACCTCAAGTACTTGACCGACCCGGCCAACGGACCGGCCGGCGGACCCCTGGTCGACTTCGACCCGGGCCTCGACGGCGAGGTCAGGCTGGTCGTCTGTGACGCGGTGACCTCCGGAGGCCTGCTCATCTCCGTTCCCCCCGAGCGGGCGGCGGCCCTGGAGGCGGCCTTTGCCGCCAAGGGCGTCAAGGGTGCGGCCAGGATCGGGGAGGTCGTCCCCGGCCCGGGACGGGTCCGCGTCCTGCCGGGAACACCGGCCTGAAGGAGGCAAAATGAGCCTGAGGCTGGCCCACGAACCGGCGGCGCCGGATGACCCGCTCATCCAACGCTACCTGCACGACTTCGAGCGGGTGGCTTCTTTCTATCGCTACGACCCCCGCTCGGCCGAATCCATGGCCGAGCGGCTCGAGTTCGTCACCGCCACCTATGATCGGGATCGCCGCCGCCTGGTGGAGACCCTGACCGACTACAACCGCCGCCTGGGAGCTCCGGGCGAGACCCTTGAGCAGATCGGGCACCTCCTGCGCCCGGACTCGGTCGTTGTGGTCGGGGGGCAGCAGGCCGGGATCCTCACCGGCCCGCTCTACACCGTCTACAAGGCCATCACCGTTATCCAACTGGCCGGCCGGCTCCAGACCGAGCTGGGCTGCCCGGTCGTGCCCGTCTTCTGGGTGGCCTCCGAGGACCACGACTTCGCCGAGATCGATCACTTGGACATCCCGGCCGACGAGGTCAGGCGGCTTCACCTCGAGCCGCCGGCCGGGGCCGGCGAACGACGGCCCATCGGCGCCCTGCCGGTCGGTCCCGAGGTCCACCGGTTCATCGATTTGCTCGACCAAACCGCTCCCCCGAGCGAGTTCAAAGGACCCATCCTGGGGGGCGTCAGGGAATCCATGGCCGCCGGCGGGAGCCTGGCCGACTTCTTCGGCCGCCTGATGTTGCGGCTCTTCGGCCACCACGGTCTGGTCCTCGTCGACCCGCGCCTTGGGGGCCTCAGGGCCATGCAGTCCGGCTTCTTCCGGACGGTCCTCGGCCTGACCGGGGAGATCAACGAGGCGGTCGAGGCCGCCGGGCGGGCCCTCGACCGCGACGGCTACCCCCGGCAGGTCGAGAAGGAAGCGACCCACGCCCACCTTTTCATCGACGTGGACGGTGAGCGCCTGCCGCTCTTTAGGGAGGGCCCGGGCGACGACGGCCCGCGTGGCGCCGCGGCCGCCGGCGGATCCACCTTCGTTGCCCGAAGGGGCCGCGACCCCATTCGACGTTATTCCGTCGCCGAGCTCAAGGCTACTGCCGGCGACGACCCCGGGCTCTTCAGCACCGACGTGATCACCCGTCCGGTCGCTCAGGACCACCTCCTGCCGGTCCTGTCCTCCGTGGACGGCCCCGGGGAGATCGCCTACCTGGCCCAGGTGAAGGGGGTCTACCCGCTCTTCGGCCTGGAGATGCCGGTCATCTTCCCGAGGGTCAGCGTGACCCTGGTCGAGCGCGGGGTGGCCAAGATCCTCGAGAAGTACGACCTGTCCCCCCTTGACCTGGCCGGTGACCCGCGGGTCAGGCTGGAAGACTTCCTGCGGTCGCTCGACCGGGTCGGCGTCGAAGCCGCGGTGGGCCACCTGAGAGGGGAGATCGCCGATCGCTACCGGCGCTGCTGGGAAACGCTGGCGGCGGTCGACCGGTCCTTGCCCGGCCTGGGGAAGAAGAACCTTCAGCGGGTCCTGGACGAACTGGGTTGGTTCGAGCGCAGGGCCGTGGAAGCCCGCAACCGGGCGGCCGAGGACGCCGCCCGCCAGTTCGCCAAGGCCGCCCTCAGCCTCTTTCCGGGGGGCCACCGTCAGGAGCGGGTCTTCAACGTCTACCCGTACCTTTTCAAGTACGGGGAGGGCCTCATCGGTCAACTCATGGCGCTGCCATTGCTGGCGGGAAACGGCCTCCGGCTGGTCTACATCGAGTGAGGGCCCGCGGGCAGTTGGGGCCCGGGCCAGGAGGCGGCCGATGGAGGAAGACGGCTCACGATGACCGAATCTCTCAGGCGGCATCGCTCTAACGAAACCCTCCAAAGGACGTGAAGCGATCGTGCTCGACCTACTGATTCGGGGCGGCCTGGTCATCGACGGCACCGGGCGGCCGGCCCGTCCGGGCGACATCGGCGTTGTCGGCGGGGAGATCGTCACTGTGGGAACCCTCGAAGGCAGGGAGGCCAAGGCGACTCTGTCGGCCGAGGGTCGGGTCGTCGCCCCCGGGTTCATCGACATGCATTCCCATTCGGACCTTTCCCTGCCGGTTCATAATCGGGCCGAGAGCTCGCTCGTCCAGGGGATCACCACGGAATTGGTGGGCAGCTGTGGCTGGTCCCTGGCTCCCCTGAAGCAGGAGACTCTCGACTCGGTGGCCAGAGGCCTGGTCAAGGTCCTGGTCGGGCCGAAGACCTATGAACGGATGACCCTGGGTTGGCACTCCTTCGGCGAGTACCTGGACAGCCTGGAACGGAAGGGTATCGGGGTCAACATCGCCCCCCTGGTGGGGCAGAGCCTGATCCGGGCCCATGTGGTCGGCCGGGAGAAGCGGCCGCCGACCAGGGGAGAGATGGCGGCCATGAAAGACCTCCTCCGGGCCTGCCTGGACGAAGGGGCTTTCGGCTTCTCGACCGGTCGGGCCTACCTCCCCGGCGGCAACGCCCGGACCGAGGAGATCATCGAGCTGGCCAAGGTGGCCGCCCAATACGGCGCCCTTTATACCTCGCACATCAAGAGCGAGGCCGCCGAGCTATTGGAGGCGGTGGCCGAGGCCATCACCATCGGCCGCGAGTCCCGGGTCAGGGTCGAGATCTCGCACCACAAGGCAGTCGGCCCGGAAAACTTCGGTCGGGTCTTCGAGACCCTGGCGATGATCGAGAAGGGCCGGGCGGATGGGATCGACGTCAACGCCGACGTCTACCCGTATTGCTTCGCCCAAGTCTTCATGCTCCACGGCTCCTACAACCTGGAGTTCGAGGACGTGGAGCCGGCCGTCCTGGCGGACAGCCTGAGGGACAAGGCCGGGCGGGCCGCCCTGCGCCGTAAGCTCGAGGAGTCGGCCAAAGAGCGGGGGCGCGAGTTCCTCATCGGCCGCCACTACGTCGTCATCGAAGCCCCGAGGCACCCCGAGCTAGAAGGGCACACCCTCGATGACGGTGCCCGGCGGGCCGGCAAGGACCTCTTCGACTTTTGCGCCGACCTGCTCTTGGAGGAAGACCTGAAGGTGACCATCGCCGCCAACATGAGCGAGGCGGATGTGCGAGCCATCCTCAAGCACCCGATGGTCATGGTCGGAACCGACGCCTTCGCCATCGATTTCCCGCTCGGCGAGGACACCCCGATCCATCCCCGGCACTACGGAACGTTCCCGCGGGTCCTCGGCCACTATGCCCGCGACGAGAAGCTCCTCCCGCTGGAGGAGATGGTCGCCAAGGCCACCGGCCGGGCGGCGGTCAAGCTCGGCCTGACCGACCGGGGGTGGGTCAAGGAAGGGTGCTGCGCCGACCTCGTCGTCTTCGACCCGGCCGGGATCAATGACGAGGCCACCGGGCACCGGCCCTACGCCCCGCCGACGGGCATCGACTGGGTCATCGTCAACGGGCAGGTGGCCGTCGACCACGGCCGGCGGACCGACGCCCTGTCGGGGAGGGTGCTGCGAAGGCCGTAGAGTGGGGGCGCTCAGAGGTCCCTCGGCCTGACGAAAAAGCGTCGCCCGGCTTTCCGGGCGGCGCCTTCATTTTCCGTTGCGGGGGTCAAGCGGATATGGCGGGCCTGGGGGAGGTGTTCGCGCCAATGCCCGTGAGCGTTGACCAGCCCCCAGTCGGCGGCCTCGCTCTTCGAACTGAGCTTGCCTTCCCGCACCCAGCAAAGGAGTCTGGCCGCGCTCTCGAAGCACTTTCTGAACCAACCAGCCGAGCTCGTTCCGTTCCCAGCCCGGTTCGCCACTCGTCCCCCACCACAGGGCGGAACCGGTTACGGCCGGGTCCGGCATCGACTCGGGGAGGAAAGCCCCCTCCAGCATCCGGGCCAGAAGACCCAGGTCGCCGGAGCCCGGGGCGAGGTCATCGAAGACCACCGAACCGTGGAGGATGAGCGATGTGAGCCTATCTCCCAAGGCTCCCCTGATCAGGTGGAGAAAGAGCTCCAGGGTCAGGTTCAGCTCCGGGTCACGGAACTTGTGGGCCAACAGGAAGGTGCCCACCTGCCCACCCCCTACCTCAGGCGGCGCAAGGCCGCCCGGGCCTCCTTGCTCCAGTTGCTCCGGGGGTAACGGTCGCAGAGCCGCTCATAGGCCGCCCGGGCCAGCTCCGCGTCTCTGAGCGTGGCCTCATAGAGATGGGCCGCGTGGAAGAGCGCCTCAGGGGCCAGCGGGTCGTTCGGGTAACGTTCGGCGAAGCCTTCGAACCCGACCACTGCCTCATAGGGGAGGCGCAGGTTCATCTGGGCGACGGCCCGGTAGAGTTGGGCCTTGCGGGCGGCGCTGGTCTCCGGGTAGTCCTCGGTCAGGGTCTCCAGGTCGCGGAGGGCCCTTTCCACCGGCCCACGGTCGCCGCCGATGGCCAGCCACATGGCCGCCAGCGAGGAGCCGCGCCGAGCCTGGGACATGGCCCGGTCGAGGATGGCCGAGGCCTGCTCCTCCCGTTCGGCCGGGGTGGCCACGTCGGGGGAGCCCCGGCGGGACGGCCACAGCGAACGGTAAGCCGGCGATTCGGACCACTCCTTGAGCCGGCGGACGCGGCGGGCGACCATCGGGTGACTGGCGAAGGTCTGCACCGGGCCGGCCAGGGTGTGCTGTTCGGCCTGCTCAATCTGGCGGAGATACTCGTCATAATTCAGCCGCGAGGCCAGTTCCTTGGAGCCCACGGCCAACTTGATCAGGGCCATCGAGGACGTCCGCAGGTCCTGGGCGGCGATCAGCCCGGCGCGGTCGGCGGTCAGCTCGGCGCTGCGCCTCCAGGTCTCCAGGGCGGCTCGGGCCGGGATGACCAGGAGCTGGGCCAGGGGCAGGAAGCGCTGACCGATGGCCAGAGCCTGGTTGGCCAGGATGTAGGCGGTGGTCAGATAGAGGACGTGCTGGCTCTTGATGTGGCCAATCTCGTGACCAATGATGTAGTGCAGTTCCTCCCCGTCGAACCCGTCCACCAGGGCTGAGTGGAGGATGATGAAGGCCTGGTCGACCCCGAAGGTCATGGCGTTGAAATACGGGTCGTGCTTTATGAAGACATCGGGTGTCTCGAGGTTGAAGATGCGGGCGCACTCCTCGGTGATCTCGTGGATCTCCGGGTACTGCTGCGGACCGACCTTCACCGCATTGCCGAGGAGCTGAGCCTTGAGAGCCGGCTCGTTCCAGTTGGTGATCATCGCCCGGACCGTGGCGATGACGGGGCTGGCCGCCTTGAGCAAGTCGGTGGCCCGGGTGTCGTCGGGGTGCTCGTATTGATAGGCCATCAGGCCGCGCGGCGTCTCGCGGTTCGGGGCCGGGCCAGGGGCCGCGCCGGATCCCGGGCCCACCTTGTCGGTCCCGGACGCGTCATCCGGCCCCGGCCGGGACCCGGCCAGCTTAGCCCCACACTTCCAGCAGTAGATGGCGTCGGCGGCGACCTTGGTGCCACATTGCGCGCAGAACACGGGGATCACTCCTCGCCTCGGTCTGGTCGGGGGTTTTAGAAGGTCATCACCGAACGGACGATGTCCCCCCGGCTGACAATGCCGACGAGCTTGTTGTCCTTGTCCACGACCGGGAGCCGCTTGATCCGGCGGTTGACCATGATCTGGGCCACTTCTTCGACTGGGGCGTCGGGACCGATTACGGTCACCCGCTTGATCATGACCTCGGAGACCTTCAAGCCCATGACCCCGGCGACCTGCTCCTCGAGGGAAGCGGGGGGCTCATAGTTCAGGTAGACCCCGTTCCCGAGCATGTCCAGGATGACCGGAATCTGGCTGGTCCGGGCAAACCGGATGAGGTCGCCCTCGGTGATCATCCCGACCACCCGGTTCTGGCCGTCGATGACGGGGAGACCGCTGACGCGGAAGTCGGTCAGGAGCCTGGCGACGTCGCGAATCGTGTCCTCCCGGCGGACGCTGATGACGGAGCGGGTCATGATCTCCTTGACCGTCATGCCAATCCCTCCCAATTGAGAATTCTATGCCCCCCGACGGCCCCCGTCAAGCCGCCCAAAGCCTTCCGGCGCTTGACAGGAGCGGGTTTGCGGCGATAGGATGAACCCGGTGGCCGGCGATGGCCCGACGGCCCCCGGGCTTGAGGGGTGTCCCCTATCCCCGAAGAAGATCCGCGAAAAGGGTGATCCTGTGGACCTGGTGAAGATGGCCGTCAGACGGAGAGTGACGGTGATCATGGGCGTCCTGGTGCTTATCATCCTGGGCGCCGTTTCTTATGGGCGCCTGCCGGTCGATCTTCTGCCGAACATGAACTTTCCCGGCGCCGCCGTCATCACCACCTACTCCGGGGCCGGCCCGCAGGAGGTGGAGAACCTCGTCACCAGGCCCATCGAAGAGGTCCTCGGCCGGGTCACCAATGTCCGCCGGATCAGCTCGACCTCCCAGGAAGAAACCTCGGTCGTCGTCGCCGAGTTCGAGTGGGGCACAAACATGGACTTCGCCACCCTCGACATGCGGGAGAAGGTCGACCTGATCAAGCGCTACCTCCCCGCCGACGTGACCGCCCCGATGGTCGTCAAGTTCGACCCGTCGATGATGCCGATCATGATGATCAGCCTGACCGGAAGTCAGGGCCAGGTCGGCCTGAGACAGATGGCTGAAGAGACGGTCAAGCCGGCCCTCGAACGGGTCGAGGGGGTCGCCTCGATCAGCGTCGTCGGCGGGCAGACCCAGGAAGTCCTGATCTCCGTAGACCAGTCGAAGCTCCTGGCCAGCGGGGTTAGCTGGAGTCAACTCTCCGGCGTCCTGCGGGGCCTGAACATCAACCTCCCGGGGGGCCGGGTGACCGACAAGGGTTTCGACTACCTGGTCCGGTCGATGGGGACGGTGGAAAGCCTTCAGGACCTGAAGGACCTGATGATCGGGATTAGGATGTCCGCTTCCGCCGGCCGCCTGCCGGCCGGGATGGGCCGCTCGACGGCCGTCCCGCAGCCGGTGCGCCTGTCCGACGTGGCCGAGGTGACGCTGGCAACTCCCGACACCCGGGCCCTCTCCCGTCTCAACACCACCGACAGCGTGGTCCTGGCGGTCCAGAAGGCGGCCATGGCCAACACGGTCCAGGTGGCCGCCAAGGTCCGCGACCGCCTCGAGGCGATGAAGCCCGACCTGCCAGGGGGAGTCAAGGCCCTGGCGACGATGGATCAGTCCGACTTCATCAGCCGGGCCATCGACACCGTCACGGGCAACGCCTGGCAGGGTGCCCTCCTAGCGGTGGCCATCCTCTTCCTGTTCCTGTGGGACCTGCGGAGCGTCATCGTCATCGGCCTGGCCATCCCGATCTCGATTATCGGCACTTTCGTCCTGATGTACTTCGACCACCTGACCCTCAACCTGATGACCCTGGGGGGTTTGGCCCTCGGGGTCGGGATGCTGGTCGACAACGCCATCGTTGTCCTGGAGAACATCTTCCGGCGGATGCAGGAGGGTGAAGCCCCGGTGGAAGCGGCGATCAACGGCGGCCGCCAGGTGGCCATGGCCATCACCGCGTCGACCCTGACGACGGTGGTCGTCTTCCTGCCGGTTGTCTTCGTCGGCGGGATGTCCGGGATGCTCTTCCGGGAACTGGCCCTGACCGTGACCTTCTCCCTGCTGACCTCGCTCCTCGTCGCCCTGACCTTCGTCCCGATGGCCGCCGCCATCCTCTTCCGGAGAGGCGAGCGGTTCATCCGGAAGCGGGAAGGATGGCTGGTCATCGGCTACCGGCGGGCCCTGGCCTGGGTCCTCGGCCACAAGGCCCTGGTCTTCCTCCTCGGGGCGACGGTCTTCGCCGTCTCCCTGCTCGGCGCCACCCACATTGGCGGCGAGTTCATCCCCAAGATGGACCGGGGCGAGTTCGACATCAGCGTGACCATGCCCAGCGGAACCACGATCGAGGAGACCGACCGGGCGGTCAAACGGATCGAGGAAGTCGCTCAGGCCCTCCCGGAGAAGCAGTTCATCACGGCGACCATCGGTTCGAGCGGCGGCGCGATGGGGTTCAGGGGTTCCTCGGGCACGCCGGACGTCGCCTCGGTCTCGGTCAAGCTGGTCCGGCAGAACCAGCGGACCAGGTCGACGGCCGAGATCATCGAGGCCGTCCGTAAGCAGCTGTCGTTCACCTCGCTATCCGGCGCGAGGGTCGGCATCGAACAGACCGACCCGTTCTTCGGGTCCGGGGGGCTCCTCCAGCCGGTAGAGGTCCTGGTCAAGGGAAAGGACATCGGCGTCCTGAGGGACCTCAGCGAACGGATCGCCGGCAGGCTGACGGCCATCCCCGGCCTGAACAACATCGACACCAGTTTCCGCCAGGGCCGCCCGGAGCTCACGATCGCCTATGACCGCGACAAGCTTGCCCAAGGCGGCCAGTCGGCGTTGCTCGTCGGCTCCCTGGTCAAGGCGGCCGTCCAGGGCGACACGGTGGCCACCTTCAAGCTGGGGGACCAAGACCTTGACGTGGTCCTGAGGCTTCGCCCGGAGGACCGAGGAAGCCCGACGGCCGTCTCCGAGCTGACCTTCATGTCGGCCGCCGGACGACCGTTCAAGCTCAAGGACGTCGCCACCATCAGCCAGGGGACCGGCCCTGACACCATCCAGCGGGAGCAGAACCAACGGGTGGCGACGATCAACGCCGGGCTCAGCGGCCGCGACCTCGGCACGGCCATCAATGACGTGAAAAAGGCCGTCTCCGAAATCGCCCTGCCCGACGGATACAGCGTCGAGTACAGCGGCGAGTACTCCGAGATGCAGGACGCCTTCTCCGGCCTGACCCTGGCCATGGTCCTGGCCGTCATCCTCGTCTACATGGTCATGGCCTCCCAGTTCGAGTCCCTCCTGCACCCCTTCGTCATCATGTTCACCATGCCGATGGCCATCATCGGGGTGATGGCCGCCCTGTACTTCGGGCACCTGCCGTGGTCGATCCCCTCGATCATCGCCTCTATCGTCCTGGCCGGGGTGGTCGTCAACAACGCCATTGTCATGATCGACTTCATCAATCAGCTCCGGGCGGATGGCAGGGACCGCGAGGAGGCCGTCCTGGTCGGGGCGGCGGCCCGCCTGAGGCCGATCCTGATGACCACTCTGACGACCATCCTTGGGCTCATCCCGATGGCGCTGGTCACCGGCGAGGGCACCGAGTTGACCAAGCCCCTCTCGCTGGTCCTCATCGGCGGCCTGTCGACCTCGACCCTGCTGACCCTGTTCATGATCCCGATCATCTACACGTTCTTCGACCTCGTCGCCGGTGTCTTCAGGCGTCGTCCGGCGGCCCAGGCGCCCTTGGGTGACGGCGGCAGCCGGACCTGACCACGAGCGGTCAAGGGGAAGACGAAGCCACCGTTCAGGGGCCCGATCGAGCCCTCTGGCCGGTGGCTTGTTCGTTGCTTCGGGGCGAGGGCTCAACGCCATTCAAGCGGCTTCCCGTCGAGGAACACCTGACGTAGGGCGGCTCGTCCGAAGTGGTCGACCAGGGCCTCCACCGTCAGGCTGGAGGCCTGGCCTTCGATTCCCTTGCCCTGACCCTCCGGCAGATAAAACTGCTCGATGCCATACCTCAAGCTGACTCTGGCCGGCTGGGATTGGGTCCGGCCGGTTCCGTCGGCCGCCGATCCTGGGTCGTACCACATGACCTTAGCCTTTGCGGCCATCTCATCGTCTCCGACCCGGGGCCTCCGGATGGTGACCGCCATCGCCTTCCAATAGGGATTGCCCTTCTTCAGGGTGACCCAGACTAGTTGACCCCGCTTATACGGCCCACCGGTGATGGCCACCCGGTCGGACGTCGGCTGGGAGATTTCGTAGTTCAGCTGGACATAGCGTCCGCGGAGCGGGTCCCACGGATCGATCGGGGCCGTCTTCAGCAGCACGGCCCGACCGGTGGCGACGGTGAAACCATGCAGGCCGACCATCCCGGCCAGGACCAGCAATTGGACGGCGACGGCCAGCCAGAACCTGGTCTTAGTGGGCATCGACCCCACCCCCCATCGCCCGCATCCAGCGGCGCCGATTCCGTTCCAAGAGCCAGCCGCCAGCTACCAGGATGACCCCACCCAGGATGAAG
>DASXUT010000063.1 GCA_036504675.1 Bacillota bacterium
TCTGCTCGCCGCGGCCGACGTCGATGAGGTAGGCCACCAGCTGGAAGGTGTAGAAGGAGATGCCCACGGGTAGGATGATGGACAACAACTTCCCGTCCGGGGCGAAGTGAAGGACCTGGTTCAGGCTCTGGAAGAGGAAGTTGGTATACTTGAAAAAGGCCAGGTTCAAGAGGTTGAGGGTGACCCCCAGCCAGACCCAGCGGCGGGCGGCCGGGCCGCGATCGGGCTCGGCCCGCTTGGAGCACAGGTAGGTCAGGAAGGACATGGCCGCGAACAGCCCCAGCCAGGGGAGCCCGGCGGCGCCGTAGAAGACGGCGTTGGCCAGGGCCAGCAGCCAGAGCCGCCGGCGCGGGAGGAGATAGTAGAGGGCCGCCGTGGCGACCATCAGGGTGAGGAATTCCGGGCTATGGAAGAGCAACGGCGATCCCTCCTCCCGTCAGGTCCTGGGTCTCGGGACGCGGGCCGGCGGCCGAGTTGAAGTAGTCGCGCCAGAGGAGGATGGCCAGCTGGCGGTAGCCTTCAGGGATCAGGTGGAGATGATCGGCGAAGAGGGCCGGGCTGATCGTCCCCTCGAGGTCCACGTAGCGCGCCGACCGCTGAGCGAAGAAGGCGTCGATGCGCTTCAGGTTGGCCACGTACCCGGGTTTGGTGACGTTGAGCCACATCAATTCGGCGTTGGCCGGGGTCAGGAAGAACATCAGGTCCGTCCCCTGAGCCTTGGCCCTGGCGATGAGCCGGTCGATGAAGTAGACTTGCGGGTTGGACTGGTCCATGACGAACGGGGTGTCGTCGAAGAGGCGCTGGTATTCGCGGGCCTGTAGAAGCCCGGCCAGTCCGGGTTTGGCCGACCAGGGCCTGGTGTCGACCACCTCGTCGGGGCCGACCCCCGGGACATACTTGTCGATGGCCGCCCGGATGAAGTCGCGGTAACGGAGGATGGCGACCCGCGGGTAGATGGTCTTGCGGAACCACTCCGACAAGGTCGGCCGCTTCAACCGGTGGTTGGCCTCGAGGCTGGGGACGGCGTAATCGTAGGCCCCGGGGTCGAGGTGCTTGAGATCGTCCTGCAGCCAGGTGGCCGCCGGCGGATCGGGGTTGCGGGCAACGAAGCCGCCGTAGATGATATTCACCAGGACATGCCGGGCCGGGATGTCGTGCTTCTGCAGCATCAGGAAGGCCGTGTAAAGATCGCCGGCCTGCATGGCCGGCATGGACAGGTTGAAGACCCGGGTCGACCGGCCTTGCTGACGGCCGATCTCCTCGAGATAGTAGCCGATGGACTGCTCGGGCCCGCCCGGCCCGCTGTAGCCGACTGAATCGCCCAGAATGATCAGGTAATCAGTGAGCTTGTCGCGCTTGATCTCCTGGGCCACCTTCTCGAGAACCACGTCGTAGTCGGCGGCCGGGCTGTTCTTGACCACGTTGAAATCCAGGCGGTAATGATAGATCAGCCCCGTCGGCAGAACCAAACCGAGGAGCAGTTGCACCAAGATAAGATAGATCAGGGTGAATTTGAGGGCGCGCATGGACCAACCGCCAATCTTCAAGCGACCTGCTGGGGACAAAGCCGCACTAAGTATACGGCTTGTAAAGGCCGACTGACAAGGGCGCGACTTGGCAGGGCGCGACTTGGCAGGGCGCGACTGGCAGAGCCGCCTCTTGCTGCCATGTGAGGCGGAGAGCGGGCCTTCTCCGTTCCGCCCTGGCCCTGGTATGGACCATCGCCACCGACCCGACGGCACCAGGTCGGTCGCCCGATCGCTGCGTACTTATTGTACCTGGCGTTTCGGTCCGGCAATAGCCACCAAATTCTGCTTTAGCTGGGCTTCAGTGCGTCGGCCGACCTTCACGGTCGGCCATTTGCTATGACTAGCTGGCCGGCTGGCAGGCACTCCTTTTTTACTTTACTTATTACTTTTTCTTATTGACAATAGTACTTATCCGCACTATGATGGTCTTGAAGGTTAGTTCGGAATTTCACCAAGGAGGTGCCCGCAATGAGTCTGTTCAAGGACAAGAGGTTTGCCGCCCTTTGGACAATCCTCCGGATCTGGGTCGGCTACCAATGGCTCGAGGCTGGTTGGCACAAGCTTTCCGACCCCGGCCACCTGTGGATCGGCGAGAAGGCCGGTACCGCGATTCAGGGTTACTGGCTGCGCGCTCTGGCGTCCAAGATCCAGAATGGGGCCCTGGTCTCCCTGACCAACCCGGATGGTACTCCGGTCAAGTCGGCCGTCAATTACAGCTGGTACAAGTCGTTCCTGTCCTTCCTGGTCAACACCCATTCGAGCGTCTGGTTCAGCTACGCCGTCGCTTTCGGCGAGTTGCTGGTCGGAGTCGGCCTCATCCTCGGCTTTGCCACAATCGCCGCCGCCTTCTTCGGAGCTCTCATGAATGTCTCCTACATGCTCGCCGGCACCACCAGCACCAACCCCGTCCTGTACACCCTGGCCATCCTGCTCATCCTGGCCGGTGAGAACGCCGGCTGGTTCGGCGCCGACCGGTGGCTGATGCCCTTCGTTCGGAGCCTCTTCCGTCGAGGACAGACCGGGCGGGCCGAGGCTCAAGCCTAATCGGCCTAGGCGACCTTCCGAAAACCTTCGGGTCTTATGGAATCCGCCAATGCAGGCCTGAGCGAAAGGCGTTCAAGGCCAACGAGTCAAGAACAGCGACGGGCACCAACTGAGGTGCCCGTTCTCTTTTTGCTCGGTGGTTTTCGGCCCTGACCCCCGGTTTACCCCGGGGACGAGGGCAGCCAGACCCCCGTAGAAGCGGAACGAGATGGCGGGCGCCGGGTCCCAGCCCCGAAAGGCGTGGTAGGTCCGGACGGCGGCGGCGACGGCTTCGGGAGTGAGTCCCGGTTCTCGATGTCGACCGCCAGGAGAGCGGTGGTGATTGCTCCCTTGGCTTCAGCGAGCGCGGTCGGCGGCGCGGCGGATCCAATCGGCCGCCGTCCCACGAATGGTCCCGACCCCCCCGGCCACGAGCGAGGCCGCCTTCGACGGGTCCAGGGCCTCCCGGGCGAACTCCAGGGCCAGCCATTGACCGATGCCTCGGCGGCCCGCATAGTCGCCATTCGGGCCAAAGTAGTGGTCGCAGACGTCGGCCTCGTTGGCCAGGCTGTCGCGGGCCAGGGACCGCAACAACTCACTCCGGTGACGGCGACACCAGGCGAGGCGGTCGTCGGCCGCGGTCGGAACGGCGGGCCCAGGTTCTCCGCCGCTCGGTTCTCCGCCGCCCGGTTCTCCGCGGCTCGGCGCCCCGCCGCTCGGCCAGGCGTACTCGGAGTCGGACAGGCCCGGCCGGACGACCATCGCGATCAGCCCGGCCAAGCCTTCGAAGGCCAGGTTGAAAAGGAGGTCGTGCTGGTACCGCTGGACCTCGCCAAAACCCACTCCGGCAGCGTTCTGAGCGACGGCGTACCCGATCTCGTGGGCCAGGGCCAGACCAAGCCGGCTGCGCGAGGCGAAGGACTCCAGCGCCACCAAGGCCGCCGGCCGGCTGAAGACGGGCCAGGACCACGAACCGGCGCCATAGGCGCCGACCAAGGCGATCACGTCGACGGCGGCCACGGCCGCCAAGACCGAGCCGGCCTCGACGGCAATTCGCTCGGCGTCCCGCGGGAAGGTCTCGGCCAGGGCGCGGATGGTCGTCACGGACTTCGGATAGCGGGCAAAGGCCTCGGGTAGCTGAGAGCGGTCGGCCCACCGGGTGAAGTAAAGGTCGAAGACCTGCCGGTTGGGCTCGTAGTACTCCTTCTCCCAGGTCAAGAGTTGCAGCGGGGGGACCAGCCCGCCGGCCTTATCCCAGAAGTCGAGGAAGGTCGGGACGGTATCGATGATCGGCA
>DASXUT010000064.1 GCA_036504675.1 Bacillota bacterium
TTGGTGACGACCGGCTCCTTGTACAGCAGCCGCTGGACCACGCGACCCTTGAGGAGGTGGGTCTCGACGATCTCGCGGACGTCGGCCACGGTGGCCTTGCAGTAGAGGATGCCCTCGGGGTAGACGACGATGGTCGGACCCTGTTCACAAAGTCCAAAGCAGCCCGTTTCAACGACCTTTACTTCTCTATCCAGTTTTCTTCTGGCCACCTCCCGGACGAGCGCCTCGCGGACGGCTTTGTTCCCTTTGAGGGAACAGTTGGTCCCGGCGCACACCAGGACGTGGGCACGGTAGAAGTCCATCCTTGTCTCCCTCCCCCTCTATTTGAATCGCGCGAGGATCTCGGGGATCATGTCCGGCGTGAGGTTGCCGAAGACCTCTTCGTCGACCATCACCGCCGGCGCGACCCCACACACCCCGATGCAACTGGTGACCTCGAGGGTGAAGCGACCGTCGCCGGAATCCTCGCCGAGCCTGGCCCCGGCCGCCTTCTCCAGCGCCTCGATGACCTCCCTGGCCCCCCGCACATGACAGGGTGCGCTCTCACAGACCCGCACGATGTGCCTGGCCTTGGGGCGGAGGTTGAAGAGGGTGTAGAAGCTGGCGACGCCGTAGACCTTGGACAGGGGGACGGAGAGACCGATGGCTGTGCGGACCAGTGCTTCTTCGGGAAGATACCTCAGTTCCGCCTGCAGCTCGTGGAGCACAGGCAAAAGCGCCCCAGGCCGGTCCCTGTGCTTGGCGATGATCTGGTCGATCTTCGCCAGGGCCGGCTTGGATAGGGCGCTTTCGATCGTAGTCGAAACCGCCACGGGTTGACCCTCCCTTATACTGATGTGGTCGCGATGACCCATTCGCCAAGGATCTGGTCGTTGACTATGTGCTCAGCCACGATCCGTCTGGCTACTTCGGGCGTGACGCGACCATAGGTCACCCGTGGTTCTCCCGATTTGATTACGTCCACCAGGGGTTCTCGGTCGCACAGTCCGACGCAACCCGTTTGCGAAACGGTGACCGCGGTCAGGTTCCTCTTTTGGAGTTCGTCCAGGATGGCAGCCATGACGTCACGGGCCCCGGCGGCGATCCCGCAGGTCCCCATGCCCACGACCAGTTTGACCAAGCCCTGGCCTTGCCTGACCCGTGTCATCTCCAGGGCTTTTCCCCGGATACGATCCAAGTCCTTGAGGGATTTCATCCCTCGCACCTCCTTAGGATGGATCACTCACCGGAAGCCCCGGAGCGGCCCCGCCATGTTTGTACGGGGCCGCGCCGGGTTGGCATCGCGTGCCTAACGAATGGGACGGCTATTTCTTCTCGCCGTTCTTGGGGTACTTACCTCTTGGTGTGTAGTGGGTGTGGAGGAGCTCGTGGGACTTGTGTCCCAACGGCTTGCCCAGGAACTCCTTATAGAGTTGCTGGACGGCCGGGCTCTCGTGGGATTTGCGAAGGGCCATCCGCTCATCGGCCGTGTAGATGCCGTTGATTCGCTGTTGACGGATCTCGGTGTTCGTCGGGATCGGCTGCCCGCCGCCGCCAATGCAGCCGCCTGGGCAGCACATGATCTCGATGAAGTGGTAGTCGGCTTCACCCTTGGCCAGCTTATCCATGAGCTTCCGGGCATTGCCGAGGCCGTGGGCCACGGCCACCTTGACCGGCAGGTCGCCCACCTGGACGGTGGCTTCCTTGACCCCCTCGAGGCCGCGGACGGCGGTGAAGTTGACGTTGCCGAGGGTCTTGCCGGTGATCAGCTCGTACGCCGTCCGGAGGGCGGCCTCCATGACGCCGCCGGTGGCCCCGAAGATGACGGCCGCGCCGGTGGTGATCCCGAACGGATCGTCGTACTTCTCCTCGGGCAAGTTCTCGAAGTCGATGCCGGCCTGCTTGATCATCCGCGCCAGCTCGCGGGTGGTCAGGACGACGTCGACATCCTTGTACCCGCTATCGTTCATCTCCGGCCGGGTGATTTCGAACTTCTTGGCCGTGCACGGCATGATCGAGACCGAGAAGACGTCGGCCGGGTTGACCCCGGCCTTCTCGGCGTAGTACGTCTTGGCCAGGGCACCGAACATCTGCTGCGGCGACTTGCAGGTCGACAGGTGCGGCAGAAGCTGCGGGTAGAAGTGCTCGATGAACTTGATCCAGCCGGGGCTGCAGGAGGTGATTAACGGCAGGACTCCACCGTGGGTGACCCGCTCGATGAGCTCCGAGCCTTCCTCGAGGATGGTCAGGTCGGCGGTGAAGTCGGTGTCGAAGACCTTGTCGAAGCCCAGTCGCCGAAGGGCGGCGACCATCTTGCCGGTGACGATCGACCCGGGGGCGGCTCCGAACGGCTCGCCGATGGCCACCCGGGTGGCCGGAGCGGTCTGGACGACGACGTGCTTCTTCGGGTCGGCGAGGGCCGCCCAGACCTTGTCGGTGTCGTCCCGCTCGACGATGGCCGCGGTCGGGCAGACCAACGAGCACTGCCCGCACATGGCGCAGGCCACTTCGCTCAGGGTGTCGCCGAAAGCCGGGGCGATGACGGTATCGAAGCCGCGTTCGATGGGGGCGATGGCCCTGACCCCCTGGACCTTCTCGCACACCGCCACGCAGCGGCGGCACAGAACGCACTTCTCCGGATTGCGGATGATCGACGGGGTCGAGTCGTCCACGGGGTACTTTGACTTCGCGCCCTCGAAACGGACTTGCCGGATGCCCATCGTCTCGGCCAGGGCCTGCAGCTCGCAGTTGAGGTTCCGCGGGCAGATCAGGCAGTCGGTCGGATGGTTGGACAGGAGCAGCTCGACGGTCAGGCGCCGGGACGACCGCACGGCCGGGGAGCTGGTCGAGACGACCATCCCGTTCGCCACGGGGGCGACGCACGCCGCCTGCAAGGCCTTGGCCCCTTTCACCTCGACGACGCAGACTCGGCAGGCCCCTATTTCGTTAATGTCCTCCAGGTAGCAGAGGGTCGGGATGTCGATGCCTGCCTTCTTTGCCGCGTCGAGGATTGTGGCGCCCTCTTCGATTTCGACCTTTTGATTGTCGATGGTCAAGGTCACGGTTGCCATTAGCGTCACACCCCCTCTTTACTCCTTCACGTCGCAACGGAGGCAACGTGAGGCTTCCAGGACAGCGGCTTTTTCGTCGAAGCCCAGTTCGACCTCGGCGAAGCTCTTGCAACGGTCCTTGGCGCCGACACAGGGCATCTTGGACCGCGGCCGCTCGTCCTCGACGATCTCGCCGCTGATCTTGCGGACGACCACCGACGTCGGGACGACGTTGCCGTCGCCATCGAGGTACTTGTCGATGGCCGAGGCGACCGTCTTGCCGGCGGCGATCGCTCCGATGACGGTGTCCGGACCGGTGACGCAGTCGCCACCGGCGAAGACTCCGGGAAGCTTGGTGGCCATCTTGCCGTCGACGGCTACGGTGCCGTCCCGGTTGATCTCGAGCTTCTGGCCGTTGTTCAGGGCCTCGATCTCAGGGGCCTGGCTGACGGCCGGGATGACCACGTCGGCATCGATGACGAACTCCGAGCCTTCGACGGCCATCGGGCGCCGCCGCCCGCTGCGGTCGAACTCGCCGAGCTTCATCCTCAGGCACTCGAGCCCGATGACCCTGCCGTCCTTGCCGAGGACCGACTTCGGGGCGGCCAGGAACAGGAACTCGATCCCTTCGTGCTCGGCATCGTCGACCTCCTCGCGGAGGGCCGGCATCTCGTCGCGGCGCCGGCGATAGACGACCTTGACCGCGGCCGCCCCGAGGCGCAGGGCCACCCGGGCCGAGTCGATGGCCGCGTTACCGCCGCCGATGACGGCGACCTTCTTGCCCTTCATCTTGACGTCCTCTCCCAGGTTGACCTGGCGGAGGAAGTCGGTCGCGTGGAACACGCCGGCCAGATCCTCGCCCGGGATGTCCAGGCGCTGGCTCTTGTGGGCGCCGACGGCCAGGAAGATGGCCTTGTAGCCCTTCTTCCGGAGGCCTTCGAGGGTGATCTCCTTGCCCACCCGGACGCCGGTCTTGATCTCGACACCGGCCTTTTCGATCGTCTCGATCTCGGACTTGAGCAGCTTCTTGGGCAGGCGGTACTCGGGGATGCCGACAGCCATCATCCCGCCGGCCACCGGCAGGGCTTCGAACACGGTCACCGGGTAACCCTTGACGGCCAAGTAGTAGGCCGCCGAGAGGCCGGCCGGGCCGGAGCCGATGACGGCCACCTTGTCGCCCTTCTTGGCCTCGACCTTGACCGGCTTGTGCCCGTTGTTCTGGAGGGCCCAGTCGCCGGCGAAGCGCTTCAGGGACCGGATGGCCAGAGGCTCGTCGATCTGGGCGCGGCGGCACTTGGACTCACAGGGATGATTACAAACGCGACCGCAGATGGCCGGGAAGGGGTTCTCTTCCTTGACCGTCAGGTAGGCCTCTCCGAACCGCTTGTTCCGGATGTGATCGAGGTAGACCGGCACGTCGACGTTGGCCGGGCAAGTGTTCTGGCAGGGCGATTTGAAGAGCATCGCACAGACCGAAGCGGCGCACTTGTGCTCCTTGATGTGCTGCTCGTACTCGTGCCTGAAGTAGCGGATGGTCGACAGAACCGGGTTCGGGGCGGTCTGCCCGAGGCCGCACAGGGCCGAGTTCTTGATCTCGTTGGACATCTCGATCAAAAGCTCGATGTCGCCTTCCTTGCCCTGGCCGCGGGTGATCCGCTGGAGGATCTCCAGCATCCGCTTGGTCCCGATGCGGCACGGGGTGCACTTGCCGCACGACTCGTCCTGGACGAACTCCAGGAAGTACTTGGCCAAGTCGACCATGCAGGTGTCCTCGTCCATGATAATCAGGCCGCCGGACCCCATGATCGTCCCGAGGGCGGTGAGGGTGTCGTAGTCGACCCGCGTGTTCAAGTACTCGGTCGGGATGCAGCCGCCGGACGGGCCGCCGGTCTGGGCCGCCTTGAACTTCTTGTTGTTGGGGATGCCGCCGCCGATGTCGAAGATGATCTCCCCGAGCGGGGTGCCCATCGGGACCTCGACCAGGCCGGTGTTGACGATCTTGCCGGCCAGGGCGAAGACCTTGGTCCCCTTGGACTTCTCGGTGCCGATGGCGGCGAACCAGTCGGCCCCCTTGAGGATGATCGGGCTCACGCAGGCCCAGGTCTCAACGTTGTTGATGACCGTCGGCCTACGGAAGAGGCCCTCATTGGCCGGGAAGGGCGGTCTCGGCCGCGGCTCGCCGCGTCGGCCCTCGATCGAAGTCAGAAGAGCGGTTTCCTCGCCGCAGACGAAGGCCCCGGCGCCGACCCGGATGTCCAGGTCGAAGTCGAACCCGGTGCCGAAGATGTTCTTGCCTAACAGCCCGTATTCACGGGCCTGCTTGATGGCGTGGGTAAGGCGCTCGACGGCCAGCGGGTACTCGGCTCGGATGTAGACGTAGCCTTGATTTGCCCCGATGGCGTAACCGCCGATGGCCATGGCCTCGATGACTGAGTGCGGGTCGCCCTCCATGACGCTGCGATCCATGAAGGCCCCGGGGTCGCCTTCGTCGGCGTTGCAGACCACGTACTTCGGGCTGCCCTTGGCCTTGGCGCAGAAGTCCCACTTGGTCCCGGTCGGGAACCCGCCGCCGCCACGGCCGCGGAGCCCGGATTTCTTGATTGTGTCGATCACGTCGGCCGGGGTCATCTTGGTCAGGGCCTTGCCGAGGGCGGCATAGGCGTCGCGGCCGATGGCCTCCTCGACGTTAAGCGGATCGATCTGGCCGCAATTCCTCAGGGCGATGCGGTACTGCTTGTTGAAGAAATCGATGTCGGCGTAGGACGGGACGGCCTCGTCCGTGCCGGGAAGCTTGTAGGTCAGGTGCTCGACCAGGCGGCCCTTGAGAAGATGCTCGTTGGCGATCTCGACGGCGTCCTCGGGTTTGAGTTTCTTGTAGAAGACGCCTTCGGGATAGACCACCATCACCGGGCCGAGGTCGCACGGACCCATGCATCCGGTCTCGACGATCCGGACTTCCTTATCCAGGCCGAGCTTGTGGACCTCGGCGACAAGGGCCTCCTCTACGGCCTTACAGTTCGAGGAGACACATCCGGCGCCGGCGCAGACCAGGACGTGCGAGCGATAGAGATCCATTCATCGACCCTCCTTCATCTAGTGGCGACTACCCATTCCCCTACTACCTGATCGTTGATGACGTGTTGGGCCACGATCTTCTTGGCCTTCTCGGCATCAACGTTGCCGTAGGTGACCTTCGGCTTGCCCGGCTTGGTCACATCGACCAGGGGTTCTTTCTCGCATAGTCCGACACATCCGGTCTGGGTGATGACGACGTCGGTGAGGTTCCGCTTGCCCAGTTCGGCCAGGATGGCCGCCATGGTCTCGCGGGCGCCGGCGGCGATCCCGCAGGTCCCCATACCGATGGTGATCTGAGTCTTATGTCCCGCTTGGCGGACCCGCGTTTCCTCCAGGGCCCGCTGCCGGATCTTCTCCAGTTCATCCAGGGACTTCAAATGGCTCACCCCTTTTGCAGATTCGCCAATGCCTCGGATAAGTGCCCCTTGACCCAGTCGGCGACGAGTGGGTGGTCAAAACCCACCTCTCCCAACCGCTCATGAACGGCCCGGCTGTCGAAGACGAACCCCCTGTCCCCCAGGCGATGGCGGTAGCGCAGGTCCAGGCCGGCATGGCCGGCCAGGAACACCGCCAGGGTGGTGGGGAGATCGCCCAAAGGTGCCCGGTCGATGTTGGAGCGCTGAAAGGTAGCGGTGACGGTCGTCCCCGCCCCCGGAGCCGACTCTATCTCTAGTCCTCCGTTGCAGCGCCTGGCGGCCGCCTCGAAGAGCGGCAACCCAAGCCCGACGGGCCTTGTCTTCCTGGTCGTAAAAAAGGGGTCCAGGACCCTCCTCCGGGTCTCCGCGTCCATCCCCCGTCCGTTGTCGGTGACAACTAGGCGCAGTGCGTCGCGGGCCGGGTCTTCCTCGATGGAGAGGTCGACCTGGTCGGCGCCGGCTTCGGCCGAGTTCTGGAGCAGATCGAGGAGGTGCAAGGCTAGTTCGCGCATGGTTTACCGTCTCTCGGTGGCCTTGTGGGGGCCAGGCTCGCCGGGGCTACTTGTAGCGGCCAAGAACGCCGGGGATCTTGTCTGGCTTCAACCGGGCGTGGACGTCGTCGTTGACCATGATCACCGGCCCGAGCCCGCAGGCCCCGAGGCACCGGACGATCTCCAGCGAGAACTTGGCGTCCGGGGTGGTGTCGCCGGCCTTGACCCCGAGTTCTTTCTCGATCCGCTCCAAGACTCGTTCCGAGCCCCGGACGTAGCAGGCAGTACCCTTACAGGCCCCGATCTTGTACTTCCCCTTCGGCTTGGTCGAGAAGAGGGCATAGAAGGTGACGACCCCGTAGACCTCGGCCAGGGACACCTCCAGGGCCTCGGCCGTCTTCATCTGCACGTCCTGCGGCAGATAACCGAACAGCTCCTGGGCCTTGTGAAGGACCGTGATCAGGGCATTCTTCTGCCCTCTGTACTGATCGAGGATCTTATCGAGCTCCTGGTACTTTTCGTCCAAGCATTCGCAGGTTACACTCATGGTTTACGGTTCTTCCTCCCTTCGAGAGACTTGCCGCCGCTGGAACCGGTGTGCCTCATGATTCCTGACGGACCACCACCTTTCGGTCTTCACGGCCTTCCAGCGCGGCCACAAACTCCGCCAAGCTCGGCCCGGCCATCAACAATGACGTCTTCCCACTGACGATGTCCTCGAGCCGATGGGCGTCCGACGAGGCGACGATGGAGGCCTCGTGGATCCATGGGCAAGCCGCAAGGACCGCCGGGATGGACTGCGGTCGGGAGACTTCGTAGCCCGGAAAGGGTACCCCGGTGGGAACCGCCCCAAGGACCCCGATCAGGCTGTATGCTTTGCGGTCGACGTGGGCCGGAAGGCACGCCCCACCGCTCCTGGTGACGATCTTGAAGGCGTCATCCAAACCAAGATCACTTGAAACCAAGAGGAGCCGACGGCACTCTCCCAGGAGCTCCCCTTGCTCGTCGTAGAGCGGCTGCCGGCCGAGCCGCTCGGGCCGGTTCTCGACCGCCGGCAGGTGGGCATAGACCAGGGACTGAAACTCTGTTGCCGCCCTCACGTCCGGGAAAAGGCAGAGCAGATGGACTTCTTCCTTCGTCTGGAGCTCCATCCCCGGCCAGACGGTCAGGCCGACCCGCTCCCCGGCGATGACCGCCGCCTCGACGTTCTCACAGCTGTTGTGGTCGGTGATGGCGATGATGTCCAGCCCCCGTTGGCGGGCCCGGTGTACGACCCGCGATGGGGAGGCGTCATCCGCGGCGCAGGGCGAGAGCGAGGTATGAATGTGTATATCTGCAGAAAATAACTGTGACATCTTTCACAAATGGCGGCAGAGCAAAGCGTGAATCCGGCCCGCCGTCTCGAAGCTCCCCTCGCGGGTCTGTAGGAGGGTCAGCCCCTCCCGCTCGGCCTTGGCCAGGGTCTCGGGCTCGGGGGCGAACCCTCCGGTGATGACCACCCCGGCCACCGCCGTCAGGCTGCCGACCGCGATCACGTTTTGGTGGGTCTGGATGGTGATCCAGACATTCCCTTCCCTAGCGTGGGCCATCACGTCACTGAGGAGATCGGAGCAATAACCCCCGGTCACCTCGGTGTCGAGGCCCCGCCCCTGGGCGGCCACCGCCAAGCCGAGCCGCTCGGCGATCTCCCTCAACCGCACGGTCACCCCTCCCCCCAAGATACCGGTTCCGGTCGTCCCATTCGCTGTGGGCTAACGTCCCTGTCCGCCCGACGGACTGCCATCGACGGCGCCGGGCGGGCTCTGGCCGGAAGCGCCGCCCTGCCCTTGGTTCGCGTTCGGCCCCTTCTGGCCCATCGCCGGCGGGACCTTGCGGGCCAGCTCCAAAACCTCCTGAGCGAGGACCTGGACGCGGTCGCGGAGTTTGAAGACGCAATCGGTCTCGAAGGCCACCCCGCGGACGATGTCCTCGGCCAAGGTCCGACAGCTCGGCGAACCGCAGGAGCCGCAGTCCAGTCCGGGGAGCTCGCCGACCGTCCGCTCGAGGGTGCCGGTCATCGTGATCGCTTGCTGCAGATCCTTGTCAAGCTGCATCACCGGCCTCGCCGCGACCTTCTTGCTCATCGTCAGGAGGCCCTGGTCATACCAGTTGGCGAGCTCATCCGCGGAGAACTGGAAGCCCTTCTGCCCCGACTGCTCCGACAGGTTCTTCATCCGGACCCTGGCGACGAAGGGGTTCTCCACCGCCAGCGGGCCCCCGATGCACCCGCCGATGCAAGCCTGCGCCTCAAGGTAGTCGACGTCGTGGAGCCTTCCCTTCTCGACCTCCTCGAGGACGGCGATGACGCTGTGAATGCCGTCGACGGCGAGGAGGGATCCCTTGCCGATGGCCACGTTCTCGCCGCCGGCCCGGCCCCAACCGATGCCCAGGCCGCCGGCCCGGATCCGCCTGGGTGGGCGCTTGGCCGATCCCCGCCCGAGGTGTTTGAGCACTTCACCGTAGACCGCGGCCATGGCGAAGGCCCCGTCGACGTTCGACTCGGCCCGCCCGACCGGCTGCTTGACCGCGGTCACCTTGGCCGCGCAGGGGCTGATGAAGAAGGCCCCGATCTTCTTCTTTTCCAGCCCCAGGTCGGCCGAGGCCTTGTCCTTGGCCAGGTAGGCGGCGACCTCCATCGGCGACTCGACCGGGATGACCTGCTCGAGGAGTTCGGGGAAACGGACCTGCAGCAACCGGACCACCGCCGGGCAGGCCGAGGAGATCAGCGGGCGGCGGTAGCGGTGCTCCTCCATGTAGCGCCGGATGGCCTGAGAGACCGCTTCCGCGGCGTACGGTACCTCGTAGACGTCGTCGAAGCCGATCTTCAGCAAGGCCTGAAGGAAGGCTTCGGGCGGCGTCTCGGGACGAAACTGTCCGTAGAACGACGGCGCCGGCAGGGCGATCCGGTGGGCGAAGTCGCCGAGCCGCGTGAAGGGATCGGTCAGGGCCGACTTGGCGTGGTTCGGACAGATGCGGATGCACTCGCCGCAATCGATGCACCGCTCCTCGAGGATGACCGCCTTCCCCTCGCGGACCCGGATGGCCTCGGTCGGGCAGCGCTTGATGCAGTTGGTGCAGCCCTTGCAGGCCTCCCGGTCGAGCTTGACCGAGTGGAAGTACTGGACCATGGAGCTACCCCCTACCAGCCGGTGAGGATCGCCGTGACCTTGGTGCCCCGGCCGACGTCTGAGACGATTGTCATCTGACTGGAGCATCTCTTGATGTTGGATAGTCCCATGCCCGCTCCAAACCCCATCTCACGGATGTGGTCGGGAGCGGTCGAGAAGCCTTCCTGCATGGCTTGCTCGATATCCGCGATCCCGGGTCCTTCGTCTTCAGCGATGAGTTCGATCCGTCCGGGGGAGATGCTCGCCCGCAGAGTGCCCTGACGGGCGTGGATGACGATGTTCATCTCGGCCTCATAGGCGACGATGGCCGCCCGCCTGATGACCGCCGAGGGGACCCCGATCTGCTGAAGGGCTCGCTTGATCCGGCCGGCGGCTTCCCCGGCCGAACTGAAGTCGAGACCCCGCACGGGATAGGCGAGTTGGAGCGAAGCTTGGGGGACGCCCGGCGGGCTAGACTGCTCCGACACCCTGACCGCCCCCGGTGACTTCTTTTCCCGGCCGGCAACCCGGAAGCCCGGCCTGATAAAGGAGCCCGCAGCTCTCGTACATCAATCTGGTGGTCAGCAGACAGGCCAAGCCCTTCTCCGTGGCCAGGGCGATGATCGCGGCGGTCGGGCGCTTGCCGCGGACGAAGATGATCGCCGGGGCGTCGATGACCTCCGCCGTCCGCACCACTTGGCTGTTGGTTAAGCCCGTCAGCAGGAGCGGCCTCGGCCCCGAGAAGGCCAAGACGTCGCTCATCAGGTCGCAGGCAAAAGCCGCGCTGACGTCGCTGTCGAGCTTGTCGGTCCCGCAAAGGACCTCGGCGTCGAGGATCCGGGTGATCTCTGACAGTCTCACGTCGGGCCCCCTTTGACAAGACCTCGGCCCCTGAGCGCAAGGGCAGGCCGACCGGTTGGTGTCAGACGCTTCCGCAGTAGAAGCAGGGGTCGTAGGCCCGGATGATCCGTTTCAGAAGCGCCGCCAATTCCTCGTCGGTGCCGGCCGTACCGAGCCTTACGGCCTCCCGCAGCTGGGCCTCGATGAGCCCTTGGTTGAACTCGAGTGGGGTGACGATCCTGACCCCGGTGACCAGGCCCTGGTCGTCAAACTCGTAGTCGTGGACCAGGGTCCCCTGGGGGGCTTCGATGGCCACCAACGCCCGCCGGGCCTTGGGCCGAAGGACCGGGGCCTTCTCCGGCCGGAGCCCCCGCTTCAACAGTGTGTCGATAAGCCAGAGCGACCGTTCCATGCTGAAGACCAGTTCGATGGATTCGGCCAGGAAGTTGTGAAAGGGGTTGGCCGACGGCAACTTGATTTCCGTCCGCCGGGTGATCTCCTTAGCCTTGGGGGTCAACCGGGCGGAGAAGAGATTCAGCCTGGCCAGCGGGCCCACTTGGACCCGCCCCTTCTGGGCCAGTTCATACCGCTCGAAGGTGACCGTCCGCCCGGAGGATTCGGACAGGCCGAAACCCATGTAGCCGTAGCTTCGGCCCTTCGGCTTGACCGCCCAGAAGTCGGCGTCGACCCTGGGCACCGGGTCGTGGTCGAGACGGCTGAAAGTCATCAGGGTCTTCTCGCCGTCCCGGAGGAACCGCTGCAGAGACCAGCGCAACTTGACGAGGTCCTCGTCCTTGGGGACGGCGGTGAAGCCGCCCGGGACGGGGTTGGGGGGGTGAGGACAACGCCCGGTGATCGTCTCCTGCATCTGGTTCCCCAGGCGTCTGAGGAGGAGGCCTCGCTCGGCCAGTTCCGGGTAACGTTCGGTCATCGTCAGGAAGCGGTCGCAGCCGAGATGGTGGGGCAGGGCCAGCATGTACAGGTGGACGCTGTGGCTGGCGATTATCTGGCCGTGATAGGCCAACTCGCGGAGGAGTCTGGTCTGCCGGGACGGGCGGAGACCGAAGCCCCGCTCGATGGCGATGATGGCGGCCAGGCGGTGGGCGTACGAGCAGTTCCCGCAGACGCGGGAGACCAAGCTCGGCACCTCCTCCAGGCGACGCCCCAATAGCAGTCGAGAGAACCCCCGGGTTCCCTGCCCGTTCTGCAGGTTGACCCGAAGATCCCCGCCGTTCCCCTCGATTACCAGGGACCCCCGACCGCGAACGAGGTCGATCGGGTCCACGGTCAGAGCTCGGCTCATCCGCCTTCCCCCCCTAGGGAAGTCGCACCCAGTCGCGAGCGAAAGTGTTCAGGGACCGCAGGGCCTCTTCACGCGGCCATCCCTTGGCCTGCAGGGAACTGACCATGGCCTCTGCGTTGGCGTCGACGAGCGGCCCCCGGCACCCCCGGCAGGTCAGTCGGTAGCTGACGCACCGCGCCGAGCAGCCGCCGGTGGTCACCGGCCCGAGGCACAGGCCCTTCTTCTCCTTTAGGAGGCAGGTGTTCTCCTGAAGCCGGCATTCGAAGCAGACACTCTTGTCTTCGACTACCGGGAGGTCGCCGTGGATCAGGGAGCCGAGGACCCGGGTCAACTCCTGTGGTTCGACCGGGCAACCCGGGAGGGTGAAGTCGACCTGGACGAACTCCCTGACCGGAGAGGGCTTGGTCTCGGGGTGGCCGGACATGACCCCGCCGAAGGCGGCGCAGGTTCCCAGGGCCACCAGGACCTTGGCATTCTTGCGGATGCGGGTCAGACGGTCCCGATCTTCTTCCTGGACCACGGCCCCTTCAACCAGAGCCGCGTCCATGTCCGACGGGATCCGCCCCAGGTCGACCAGGTCATAAGCCACCAGGTTGACCGCCTTGCCGAGGGTGAAGGACTCATCCTCGCAGTTGAGCAGCACGAGCTGGTCCCCCCCGCAGGAGGTCAGCCCGAAGACCCCGACGCTGATCTTGCGCCCCTTGGCGCGGTCGTTTTCCGCCATGTCAGCCCGCCCCCTAGATGACTTCGGGCAGGTTCTGGGCGTCCCAGTAGGAGAAGACCGGGCCGTCCAGACAAGTATACTTGTAACCGATGCTGCAATGGCCGCACTTGCCGATCCCGCAGCGCATCTTGCGCTGCAGGGAGAAGAGGATCTTGTCCTTGGACACCCCGCGTTCGAGCAGGTAGTCCCAGAGTGGCGGGAAGTGCGCCGGCTCGCCGGCCAGGACGGCGTAGGTGCCCTGGGCGACGAACTTGGTCTGGCGGAGCCCGGCGATGAGGCGGGCCATATGGTCTTGGCCTTCGGCGTCGCGCGCGGCGGGGCGACAGACCCGACAAGTGATGTCCTCCCGGTCGCCGAGCCAGGAAAGCTCGTCGCCGAACGGCAGGTCCTTCGCGTCGTCGGCCGTCGCGACCAGGGTCACCTGACCGAAGTCCTTGCGGTTGTCCAGGATGTACCACCGCAAGGATCGCAGGGCGCCGAACCACGGCCCCTCCGAGAGGAGGAGGACGTCGCTCCGGCGCATCCGTTCGATCGGGTAGCCGTTCCCATACGGGCCACGGATTCCGATGAGGGCGTTCTCCTTGAGGTTGTGGAGGGCGGTCGTCACCCGACCGGACTGCCGGACGGCGATCTCGATCAGTCCGCGGCGGCTCGGCGAAGAGACGATGGCAAAGGGCGCCTCGCCGACGCCGATGACACTGAGCATTAGGAACTGACCGGGCTTGAAGTCAAAACTCAGATTGAGCTCTTCGTCTTCGAAGCGCAGCTGGAAGAGGTTGATTTCCAGTGGCAACCGCTGGACCCGGATGACGTGAGCCCTGTTCGGCTGAAGCGGATCGGGCTTGGTCGCGACCGGCACTCCGTTCACTTGACCACCTTCTCTCTGAAGATGGCGTTGAGGACATCGATCACGCTGATCTCGGCCGGGCAGGCGGCGATGCATCGTCCGCATCCCACGCAGCTCGGCCGGCCGTACTGCTCGACGAAGGCGATCTGCTTGTGGTAGTAGCGGAGCTTGATCCGGGTGGACTTGTCCTGGCGGTAGTTGTGGCCGTCAGCCACCCGGGCGAAGCTGTTCGTCAGACAGGAATCCCAGATCCTGACCCGGGAACCGCTGCGTCCGTCCAGATTGACTTGGTCGAAGACATCGTAGCAGTAGCAGGTCGGGCAGACCGCCGAACAGCTGCCGCAACTGAAGCACTTGCGGCCGAGGCTCTCCCAGATCTCACTGTCGTAGTCCAGCTCCAGGATGTGGGGCAGGTCGACCAGCTCTACGCGGTGGGAGAAGGCCGCATGCCGGCGATTCGTCTTGTCCTTATACTGGTCGATGGACTCCGGGCCGATGGGCTGAAAGATGTCCCGGCCGGCGCGGATGATATCGTCGCCGAGGGCCGTCCCGATCCGGACGAAATAGGCCTCCCCCAGGTCGGTCAGGAAAAGGTCGAAGCCGCGATCACTGAAATCGGTCTTCGTCGAGTGGCAGAAGCACAGCTCGTCCGGCAGGCAATCGAGGCCGATGACCGCCGTACGCCGGCGCCTGGCCAAATACCTCGGTTCCTCGAAGCGGCCCGAGAAGACTTGATCGAGAGTCAGGACGGCATTGATATCGCAGGGGTGAAGCCCAAAGAGGACGATCCTTGCCGGGCCCGTCTCTTCCTTGCTCCTGAAGCCCCCGTCGGCGGTGAACTCGAGCAGTTCGTCGGTCGGGGGGTAGAGGATCTTTTTAGGCGGGAGAAGGGTCCTCAGGGAATTGAGGTCTATATCCGCGGGCTTCTTGACCGCCCTGAAGGTGCTCGACCCGCCCCCGTTACGGACTGGGCCGTATAGTTCGCCGAAGGAGCCAAGCAGCTCCAGCAGGCCGATGGCCTTATCCTTGGCCAGCAGTCTGGCGTTGGCGTGGCCGGCGAGGAATCGGCGACTTTCCATCGGCATCACCTCCGAGGCGGAAAATCGGGGGGTTTGTACCTATTCGGCACAAAGTCCGGACACTTTTGTACCTTCCTTCACTAATTGGGAGAAAATTATAAGCAGTCAGACAATGGGTGAAAAACTTCACAATCGTGGGCAACATTATCAATTCGGTCCGAGCCCGAATTTCCCCTTCTTTTCTTCTCTTCTTTTCAGAAATACTGGGACAAGGTTTGCAGTTTATATCGCTTTTGCAGTTTCATTGTATCACATCCCAAGGTCCTCTTGGTGGGTCCGGCGATCAAGAACAGACGAAGAACGGAGGCACCGGCCCATGTCCGGCGGGTCGCGGGCAACTTCCGGGGGTGGGACCCGGGCTTTTCTGGGACAGCGAAAGCCGGGCTGCACTGAACACCTTTGTCCGCAGATGCCCCAATTTCGGACACCCCCGTTTCCAAAGGGCTCGTCCCTGCTGAAACTGGCCAGTGGGTCCCCGGACGTCCACTGTTCCGGTGCGATTTGACCGGTCGAGGGTGGGGCAACGGCCCCGACCGACTGGTCGGTAGCCGCTCGGCTATGGCCCCACCGAGTCGCGGGGCGGTGGGCGGGGCGGGGTGAATGGCCCCCTCCGCCGTCAGCGGGGATCCGCCCGGAGGTTTCTCAGGACCCGCCCAGGCACGGCCCCGGTGTGGCCGGCCGGATCCACGACGATCTGGCCGTTGACGATGACGTAGAGGACTCCGGCCGGGTACTGATGGGGATCCCCGAAGGTCGCCCGGTCGGCCACCTCGTCGGGATGGAAGATCACCAGGTCGGCGGCGAACCCTGGGCGGATCAGGCCGCGGTCCCAAAGACCCATCCTGGCGGCCGGCAGGGAGGTCATCTTGCGGACGGCTTCCGGCAAGGTCAGAACCTTCTCCTCGCGGACATAGCGGCCGAGGACGCGGGGAAAAGTGCCGTAGTTCCGGGGGTGTGGCTTGCCCTGGGCAAGCGCGCCGTAGGGGGCCAGAGCGCTGCCGTCACTGCCGATCATCACCGCCGGGTGGGCCATAACCGTCTTGACGTCATCCTCGTTCATGGCGAAGCCGACCATCCCCACGTATCCGCCCTCGCTGGTGAGCAGGTCGCAGGTGGCGGTCCAGGGGTCCACGCCCCGATCGCGGGCGATGGCCTCCAGCGTCCACCCCTGGTACTTGAGGTTTTGCTGATTCCACAGGGTGGCGATGAGAATCTTGTCGAAGCCCAGCCGTCGCTCGACCTCGTCGGTCACCTCTTGCCCCAGTTTGTCCCGAGTCTTTGGTTCCTGCAGCCTGGCCAGGAGGGACTGGTTCCCGCCGTCGTGGGCCCAGCCCGGCAGCAGCGAGGCCAGCCCCGTGCTGGTGGCCACATAAGGGTACTGGTCGGCGGTGACGTCGAGGCCACGGGCCCTGGCCTGGTCGATGAGGGCCAGAGAGTCCTTGACCCGGCCCCAGTTGGCCCGGCCGACGGCTTTGTGATGGGAGATGTGCACCGGCAGGCCGGCCTTCTCACCGATCTCGATGGCCTCGGCCACCGCCTCGAGGAGGCGGTCGGCCTCGTTGCGGATGTGGCTCATGTAGATGCCGCCGGCTTCAGCCGCCACTCGGGCCAGCTCGATCAGTTCCTCGGTGTCGCTGTACGAGCCGGGAGGATAGATCAACCCGCTGGTCAGGGCCCTGGCCCCGGCGGCCATGGCCGCGCCGACGAGGTCCTTCATTCGCTCCATTTCTGCGGGACTGGCCGGACGGTTATCGTAGCCGACCACGGCCTCGCGGACGGTCCCGTGTCCGACCGTCGGGACGACGTTGACGGCCACGCCGGCCCTTTCCAATCGAGCCAGATAGTCGGCCAGGCTGAACCAGTCGACCTCGATCTTCGGCCCGTCGCCGAGGAGGGTCTGCACGGCCTTCTCGCGGGCCGCCGGGTTGATGGGGGCGGCCGAGGCCCCGCACTGGCCGATGACTTCGGTGGTCACCCCCTGGCGCACCTTGCTTTCGGCTTTGGGGTTGACCAACAGGGGAAGGTCAGAATGGGAATGGGCGTCGATGAACCCCGGGGAGAGGATCATCCCCCCGGCGTCGATGGTCAGGTCGGCGTCGCTGACGAGGCCCCGCCCGGCGGCCCTGATCCGGCCGCCGGCGACGGCGACGTCGGCGCGGTACCAAGGGGCCCCGGTGCCATCGAGCACCCGGGCCCCGCGAATGAGGATGTCATCCAAATCTATCGCCTCGCTTTGCCTGCTGATCGGCTCCCCCGGCCAAGCCGGGAGAGCTGGCTCTTGGGAATAATCCACATGATGGCAAAACTTCGCCCCGGGGCAGCCAACTCCTGTCGCCCCGGGGCCTTTCGTCAACCGCTCATTGACTCATCCTTTAACCGCCTGTCCCTCCACCCGCCCGGCCAGGACGGGCCTAAGCGCTCACTTGACGACGGTTACATTCCTGGTGATGGGCCGGTCGGCGGAGAAATGACCGCCGATGGACTCGACCGCCTTCCCGGCCACAAGGATTTGGACCTGCTTGACCTCGGGGAACTCGGTTAGTGTGTCGGCGATGGCGGCCAGGGTCAGGGCCTCGCCGCGGGCCCCCACGTTGAGTTTCATGACCTCCTGGCTGAAGTCGACGTAGGCCGTCCCGTCCTTGACCTTGACCCCGAGCACGCGGGTCTCGGCCGGGAGGACCGGGGTCAGGTTACTGCCGGCCTCCGGCCCCCTGATCAACTCCTGGATCGCCTGGACCAGGGGGTCGCCGGCCTTGGCCACCAAGCGCTTGACCGGACTCAGGTACATCTCGGACGGCGTGCTGGTCACGAAGTAGACCGTGACCGGGCGGGCGAGCTGGTCGATGGTTCCTTGCAGCTGGGTGTTCTTGGCTGTCAGGTCGGCCACTTGCTTCTCCAGCTGGTCGACCCGTGCCTTCAACTCGGCCGCCTGCTTGGCCGAAGGGCCGGTGCACCCGGCGGCCAGGGTGGCGACGATGGCGGCCACCACGGCGAAGCCCATCACCCTTTGCCTCAGATAGCTCTTCATCTGGTCAGGGACCCCTTTCCTGGCTCAGTCTTGATCGTCACTGAGGCAGGCCGCATAGACCTGCCGGCGGCCGAGCCCGGTCATGACGGCGACCCGCTTGATCGCTTCCTTCTTGGACAGCCCGTCGGCCTGCTGTTCGGAGACGAGCCTCCGCAGGTCGGCCGGCAGGGGGGGGCCGGCCGTCGGCGTGGCCGGTCGACCAGCCACGACCAGGCAGGCTTCCCCTCTTATCTTGCCCTCGGGAAAGAGGGCGTGCAACTCAGCCAGAACTACCGCCGCCGTCCCGCGGTGGAATGTCTCGTGGACCTTGGTCAGTTCCCTGGCGACGACGATCGGGCGGTCGCCGAGGACTGCGCCCAGTTCGGTCAAGCACTCGGCCAGACGGTGGGGGGCCTCGTAGAAGACCGTGGTCCAGGTGACGTCTATTAGACGCCGAAAGACCTCACGGCGTTCCCGGGCTACCCGTGGGACGAAGCCGGCAAAGGTGAACGGAGTCGTCGGAAGCCCCGAGGCTACCAAGGCGGTCAGCGCGGCGCTCGGTCCCGGAACGGGGACGACGGTCAGGCCGGCCGCCACGGCTTCGTGGACCAGGTCTTCGCCCGGGTCGGAGATACCCGGCAGGCCGGCGTCGGTGACCAGGGCGACCGATTTGCCTCGGCGGAGGTCCTCGATGATGGCCGGGCCGCGGGACCGTTTGTTGTGTTCGTGGTAGCTGACGACCCGCCGGCTGATGCCTTCGTGGGCGAGGAGGGCTCTGGTCCGCCGAGTGTCCTCGGCGGCCACGTACTCCACGGAGGACAGGATTTGGACGGCCCTCGGGCTGAGGTCGCCCAGGTTGCCGATGGGGGTCCCACATAGGTAGAGGAGACCGGGGGCGGTCTCCCCCGTCGCCGCTGCTTCGCTCTCGGACAAGGCTGCTTTCTCCTCCCTGGGCAACGACTTCCAGGCCTGCTCAAGGCGGGCCGCGTCCCGGTGGGTCAGCCCGGCGCGGCTCGCCACCAGGGTCACCGGTCCGCGACCCCTGGTGTAACGGGCGCCCTTCCCTTCATCGTGGGCGGCCAGGCGCCGGTCCAAGTCTTTGGCCAGTCCGGCATAGTAAGTGCCGTCGGCGCACCTGACTAGGTAGACGGTATACGAGGCGGCCTCGGCCTGGCGGTCCACCGGCTCACCGCTCGGTCCCATAGATGGCCCTCACTTCCGGGGCGTATCCCCCGTCCGCTCCGCGGATGACCAGGTCGGGCTCGACCTTCAGCCCGGGGCGCCCGCCTCGCCGGCCTTCGACCAGGACGAGCTTGGAGACTGCTCCGGGGCTCGGCCTGATCAGGCGGACCCGCTTCGGCTCGAGACCCTCGGATCGCAGCCCCACGAGCAAGTCGGCCAACCGCTCGGTCAGATAGTTGAGATAGATGCGGCCGCCGTGGCGGGCCAACCGGCGGGCCGCCCTCAGCACGTCCCCGAGGGCACACCCCAGTTCATGACGGGACAGGGCGCGCGCCTGGCTCGGGGAGACGCGACCGGTCCCGGCCGGACGGAAAGGAGGATTGACGGTGATCGCGTCGAACGGCCGGTCGACCCCGAGGTCCTCGAGGGTCACCGTGCGGAGGTCCCCTCGGACGATCCGCACATGGTCGCCCAGCCCATTCCGGTCGACGCTCCTCTGGGCCAACTCGGCCAGGTCGGGCTGGAGCTCAAGGCCGACAATGGAGATGGGGCTGCGGGCGGCGACCAGCAAGGGGATGACCCCGCATCCGGTGCCCAGGTCGCACCAGCGTTCACCGGGCCGGGCCTGAGCGAAGTGGGCCAGAAGGACGGTGTCCATCGAGAAAGCCACCTCGGGCCGCTGGATTATCTTCAAACCGGCCAGCCCCAGGTCGTCCAGGCGCTCCATTTTGGCCCAACCCCCAATCGTCCACCCATCGAAAGGACGTGGCCGCCGCCACGTCCATTGCTTCAGGCACCTTCGGGGGCTTTCGGTCCCCGCTCCTTCTTGTCCCTGGGCTTCTCCCCGGGGGGCTTGGCCGTCTCCGGAGTCCCCTGGGCCGCGGCCGGCTCAGCCTCCTTGGTTCCGTTCCCGCCCTTCGCGCGACTCTCCCGGCGGGGTTCCTTCCGCTCCACGTCCTCGGCGGGGAAGTCAACCACCGTCTGATCTTCAAACTCCACCGAGATGATGCTGCGGGCGGGATTCTGGGCCGCCACGCGGCCCTCACCCTGGGGGGTAATCACCGCCGCCCCGACCTCCGGACTGCCGGTCTTGGCCCCGTCATAGTGGTCACATTCGTAGCGCAGGCAGCACATCAACCGGCCGCAAAGGCCGGAGATCTTCGTCGGGTTGAGGGAGAGGTTCTGTTCTTTGGCCATCTTGATCGACACCGGGGCGAAGTCTCCGAGGAAGGACGAGCAGCAGACGCAGCGCCCGCAGGGCCCGAGTCCGCCGAGCATCTTGGCCTCATCGCGGACGCCGATCTGGCGCAACTCGATCCGTGTGCGGAAGGTCGCCGCCAGGTCCCGCACGAGCTCCCGGAAGTCGACGCGACCTTCGGCGGTGAAGTAAAAGATGATCTTGCTGCCGTCGAAGGTGTACTCGCAATCGATGAGGTTCATCTCCAGCCCGTGCTCAGTCACTTTCTTGGCGCAGACGGCCAGGGCCTCCCGCTCGCGCCGCCGGTTCTCTTCGATCTCGGCGGCGTCCTTCTCGTTGGCCAGCCGGATGACCCTCTTAAGGGGGGCGACGACCTCGTCTTCGCCGACCGGTTTCGGACCGACGACCACCTCGCCGTATTCCACGCCCCGGGCGGTTTCGACGATGACCTGGTCGCCCGAGGCGATGGTCAGCTCTCCAGGGTCGAAGTAGTAGACTTTCCCGGCCCGCTTGAAGCGGACCCCGACGACATTCGGCAAGCCGTGTTCCTCCTGAGGTCAAAGGTTCAACAGAACGTACTCAATGGCCAGACGGGGCTGAACGTTGCGGCGCAGGCCCTCCAGGGCCCGCTCGATGAGCCCGAGCCCCCGATGGAGCCTGGCCTGATCGTAATCGGCACAGAGTCGCCGGACCGTCTGTCGGTCCTCCCAACCGGCCAGTCGGCCGGCCTGCGGGTCGACCGCGATGACAAGGCCGTCGCGGAAGAGAGTCGCCAGGTCGCCCAGGAACTCGGCCAGGGCTTCGCGATCTTCTCCATATTGTACCATTTTCTCGAGGAGTTCAATCCGTTCGCCGACCGTGGCCCGCCCCAGGACGCCGGCCGTCTGGCGGTTGGCTTCCCGCCGCCTCGTCAGCCGGTCCGAAGTCAGAAGG
>DASXUT010000065.1 GCA_036504675.1 Bacillota bacterium
ACCCCGCTTTCTGTAATGGCTAGAATTTCGCACCGGTGGCGGAAAATCCTGCCGTGACAGGCCTGTGGCTGTCGAAGAATGGGCAAGGCTGGCAGGGTGCGTCGGTCCAGGCAGGCGGGCACGGCGCGGGGGCCACCCCCGCGCCGTGCCCGCAGCCCCGCCCGCGCTCCGTCCATTCTCCGTCCGCGCCCTAGCTTCTGGCCAACGTCCGCGCGTCGGTCATCCGTTTCTGGCGCTCCTCGCGGACGATCCTGACCATCGTCTCCTTCTCCAGTTCATCAACGACGTAGAGGGTTCCGCGGGCGACCTCGGCCAGTTCTTGCAGGTGTCGCCGATTCGGCTCCAGCCCGATGCAGGCAAACTGGAGGCCGGCCCGGCCGACCCGGCGGGCCGCCTCCAGGGCGTCGTTCATCGGGTCGATGGTCCACTTGGGGATGGTCGGGATACCGTCGGTTATCAACACCAGGAGCGGGTTGCGGACCCTAGATTGGCGCATGTATTCGGCCGCCCCCATCAGCCCGTGGGCCAGCGGGGTCAGCCCGAGGGGTTGGATCTTCGATAGACTGGCCTGGGCCTCGGCGAAATTGCGGGTGAACGGCACCCAGAGCTGGCTGTCCCGTTCCTGGAAGACAATGACGGCAACCCGGTCGCGGGTCGACAGCAGCAGGTGGGCGGCCAGGAAGCGGGCCGCGCGCAAACGCTTGCCGGCCATGCTCGCGCTGGCGTCGATCAACAGGCAAAGGTCGATGGGCAGGAAGCGGACCCGTTCGATGACGCGGACGTCCGAGCGTTCAATGACGAGGTCCCGCCGTCCCTCGGTACGGGCCCGCTTGGCGGCGGCGATGACCGTGTCGGTCACCGAGATGTCGGTCAGCCACGTCTCTCGGTCGGCCGGCACGACGCTGTGGATGCGGCCGGACCCCTGGCGGACGGGATGCCCGCCATCGAAGCACATCTTCCGCAGGGGCTGGGGGTTGAGCGGCCGGCGACGAACCGACTGGCGCAGGCGGAGGTCGATCTCCCGGCAGCGATACCTCAGGTACTGTTGCAGCTTCTCCCCTTCCCCGGTCAGTCTGAGGCCGGGGTGGCCCTCGCTGATGAGGTTGCGGCGCTGCAGCTGGCGGACCAGCCCCGAACCGTTCTCCATCCGGTCCAGTTGCATGGCCAGGTCCTGCCACTGCTTCTGCTCGGCGATGGCCTCGAGGACGGCCTGCAGCTCCTCCACCGTCCCGAAGTCCTCGGTCAGCTCGGCCACCCGCCGCAGTTGCGCTTCGGCCTCGTCGTCCAGGTCGCCCCGGGGTGGGGCCAGGGGCGGGTTGGGCCCGACCGCTCCTCCTTCGCGGCTCATCCGCCCGCCTTCGGCTTGACCTCCCGGCGGGCGGGGCTCCTTGAGGATGGAATCGGTGAAGTCCGAGTAGTTACTCAGGTCGACCTGGTCACCACCGCTGCCCCGCTCATGGACGATCTTCTCGATCATCCGGATCTCCCGGCCGGCCTCCTGGATGACCCCCTCGACGGCGGCCACGAAGTAGAAGGCCAAGGGGAGATGCCTCGAGTCGAGCTGCATGGCCAGGTGGGCGTGGGTCAGGTGAGCCATCCGCAGCGATTCTTTCCGGCCGTAGGTCAAGAGACCGGTGGCGCGCCCCCCGCCGGTGGCCGTCTGGACGTCCAGGCAATCGGACATCCGGCCGGGGACGACGACCCGTCCGACCTTGGCCATGAAGTCCAGCCCGCCGGGCCCGAAGTCTTGCAGGTAGGCCTCAATGGCCCGCAGGCAGGCGCGGGCCACGGCCCGATGGTCGATCTGGGCCACCTCGTGAAAGACGTCCAGGTGGATGATTTGATGGGGGACGGCCCGGCCGTAGAAGACCTGGCCGGCGTCGGCGTCGACGACCACTCGGACCTCCGAAGGGCGGGCCGACGACACCACGTGCACGCGCCTGGAGAGGACGGCCGATTGCCCCAAGCGAACGCCGCGCCCGCCGGCCAGTTCCGGCCCGATGACCGAAGCGGCCCGCTCCCACTCTTTGCGGCGGACGCGGGCCTCGGGTAGATAACGAGTCCTGAAGGACATGTTCACGCCACCAATCGGCAGGTTCTTGAATCGCGCCGCCCGTAACCCTGGAGCCAGCGCTCGCCCTAGAGCCAGCGCTCGCCCTTGCGCCACCGGTCGTCGCAGGCGATGATGTCCCGCTCCCCCAACTCCACCAAGGGCTTGGCGGGAACCGCCGAGGCCACCGGCTGGGCGTTGGCGGGCGGTGAGACCGCCCCTCCCGCCGCCTGGCTGTTCGCCTCGGGCGATGACTGGTTCTGCCCATCCTGGCCGTTGGCCGCGGCCTGGCCCGGGGTCATCGGCGACCGCCCGCCTTGAGCCGGCGTTCCCCCGCCAGGGGTAGCCTTGGCCGGTCTGGCGGCTCGCGGTCTGGACTGGTCGTCGGGCCTTGACCCGCCCGCCTCAGCGGTCATCCCGAGGCGTTCCCGGAGCTTGGCGAAGAGCCTTTGCCACTGGGTCTCCGGGCGCCCGTCATCGAACGTGAGTCGATCGTTGCTGGGGTTTGGCGAAGCCGTCTCCGGGTTCCCGGAATCCTTTCTCACCGCCTCGGGGTTCGGGCCGGAGGGGGGTGCTTCCTGAGCGTTCCCGCCCTTGCCGTCAGCCGTCAGACCTTGGCCCGTCGTGTTCTTCGGATTGAGTTGGCCGGCGGCGACGGCCGCCGAGGCCATCCGGGCGTCCCGCCCGGCGCCGTGTTCCTCCAAATACTCCAAGGTCTGGCTGAGGGTCGAGAGGTCGACTCGGTGCTGCAGGACCATCGGGGCCACCGAGATGACATCGCCCTGGGTGGCCTCCCGCCGGTCGTCCATCACGGCCACCGTGCAGGCGGCCAAGCCCAGGGCCTCGACGGCCCGCAGGCTCTCCAGGCCGAAATTGACGTAGAGGTCGGCGATGACCTGTTTGACGGCTTCCGGAAGGGCGGCCGCCGGGGCGGCGATCCTCCCCTCCAGCCTCTGGCGGGTGCCTTCGATCGTGGCCGGAGGCCCGGCTTCGGCTTCGCCGGCGGCGGGGGCGGCGGCGGCCGCGGTTCCGGCGGCCACTGTCGCCGGCTCTCCCGGCGTGAGGATGTCCCGGACCACCGTCGATCGGGTCGGACGGGCCATGTTGATGACCAGGTCGAACCGGTCGGACAGCTGGCGACGGATGTTCTCCAGCGGCCCCGGGTCCTCGTCCGGGTTGGAAGCGGCCCAGATCGAAGCAATCACCGGCATCTCCACCGTCGGGAGGCCGGTCTCCTCGATCTGGATCCGTCCGGGCTTCGTCCCCATCACGTCCAAGAGGATGTCGGCCAGCTCCGGCGAGGTGTCGGCCAGTCGGTTGATCTCGTCGACGAGGATGATCCCCCGGTGGGCCCTGGGAATGGTCCCAGGAAGCAGGGCCGCTAGAGGGTTCTGCCGGTCGGTGATCCTGGCCAGATCGATGCTGCCGGCGATCGTCCCGACCTTGGCCGAGTGGGAGATCTCGCAGAACGGGATGGGGATCGTCTCCACCCCTAGGGCGGCAATGGCCTCGGGCGACAGCCCGCGGTGGGTCGGGCAGTGCGGATTGGCCGGATCGCAGTTGTAGGTGCAGCCCTTGATCCGGGCGATCCTCGGCAGGACCGACCTCGCGCTGCGCAGGATGGTCGTCTTTCCCGTGCCCCTCAGGCCTTCGGCGTGGAGGTGCAGCGGCGTGCCCCGCCCCGTGGAGACCAGGGACAGTTCGATCGCTCGAAAAAGCGCGGCATTGCCGCTGTGGCGTACTAGCTGATCGTAAGTCTTCAAAGGAGACTCCCCCTCGGGCTTTCTATCAGCTAGTGTTTCCGCCCGAACCAGCGACAATGCCGTTTCGGCGGCGCTGGGGCCGCCGCAATAACTGGGTTAAGCTGGGGTTTGATTACATTGGTGGAGGCGGCGCGGCGGTACTGGGATAGTCTTCCACCCGTTCGGCCTCGACCGGTGCGACCGGCACCAGCCGGACCTCGGCCTCAATGACCAGCCGCCCGTCGGCACCGCCGGCGGTCGCGGGGGAAGCCCCCGGGGAAGCCGGGACGCCCGGTGGGCCGACGGCCCCGGGCGCCTGGTCCATCAGCACTTCCACCGCCCGCCTGGAGATCTGCAGGGCCATGGCCGCCACGAGGACGGCGATGAAGAGCCCGGCCGCCGGGTCCAGCCAACGCAGGCCGAGCCTGGCCCCGCCCACGCTCAGGAGGGTGACGAGAGTCTTCATGGCGCACGTCCGGTGCTCAGCGGCCGCGGCCAGGAGGGTGGCGCATCGTCGCCGCCGGGCGACCCGCGACTGATACCGGTACATGGCCTCCTTGAGGACGATCGAGACCCCGGCCACGTAGAGGACGATCCGGCCGGGCCCGGCGCCCGTTCTTGACCAGACGGCGACGATGGATTCGAACCCGATTTCCAGGCCGGCCACCGCCAGGACGACCCCGACGATGAGGGCGGCGACGCCTTCTGCCTTGGCGTGCCCGTGGGGGTGGTCGGCGTCCGCCGGTCGGCGGCTGATCTTCAGGCCGACGGCCACCGCCAGGGCGGCGGCCGCGTCGGCCGACGAGTGCAGTCCGTCGGCCAGGAGGGCGTCGCTCCGCCCGACCACCCCGGCGGCGATCTTGGCCGCCGCCAAGAGGACGTTGAGGGCCAGCCCGGCATGGGCGGCCCTGAGGACGGTCCGGTCGTCGGCCGGGAACCCGGAGGGTGAGACATCGGCGTCGTGGTGCAACATTGGACCACCTCTTCCGACCGGCCTTGAGGGGCTGGTCGGCCAATCAGCGCATGACCGCGGCGACCAGGATGGCCGCCCCGATCGAGCAGGCGATGAATTTCACGGCTCGACCGGCCAGGATGAAGGCCAGCATCCACGCCCCCTTGGTCAGCCTGGCGGCGGCCGTCGTCCCGCCGAGGGAGCGCCACAGCCCGAGGCCCAGAAGGGGCCCGACGAGGAGCCCGGAGACCAGGAGCGTCCCGACCCCGCCGGCCAGGGCGTCAAACAGCTGGCGCGGGTCCGGTCCGTAGCGGCGTCGGGCGATGAGGACCAGGGTCGCCTCGGCGACCAGCCCGACGGCCGCCCAGGTCGCGGTAAGGCCGGCTGCCCCGAGGGCGGCCGTCGATACTCGTGAGGCGACAACAAAGAGCGAGCCGGCCAGGACCAAGAGGGCCGGCCCGATCCATCCGGGCCACGAAGCGGTGGCCAACCCGAAGATGCTGATGAGGACGATCACAAAGCGCATGTTCCTGCTTATGGTTTGGCGCAGTCGCGGCGGGTATACGAAAAAGGCGGCCTCAGGTAGACATCTACCTGAAGCCGCCGACCTGGCGGGCCGAATGCTCTCTTTACCTTGGGGGTAAGCATCGAGGCCAGTCGGCCGACCCGATCCCCCCCGTGGTCGACCGTTGAAGGCTGTAAAAGGATTGTATGCAGTGGTAAACACGGCTGTCAACCGTTCCCGTGGTTGACGGAAAACGGCCGGGCGCTGAGCCCGGCCGTCGAACTACCATCGTGACTGTCTTGTCTGGTCGCCCATGAGGTCGCCTACCTGGCCGCTCTGGCCGCCTTCGGGGTGCCCTTGGGGCCGGTGGAGCCGCCCTTGGTCGGCGTCTTGGCCGGCGTCTTGCCCTGTGCCTTATTCTGGTTATGCGCCTTGGCCTGGAGTCTGGCCTGCAGCTTCTTGCGCTCGTCGGCGTTACGCCACATCAACCAGATGGGGCTGGCGATGAAGATCGAGGAATAGGTCCCCGAGGTGATGCCGATCAGGAGGGCCAGGGCGAAGTCCTTGGTGGTCGAGCCGCCGAAGACGTAGACGGCGGCGATGGCCAGCAAGGTCGTCACCGAAGTGCCGACTGACCGCCAGACGACCCCGCCGATGCTCCGATTGACCAGGGCCTCCAGGTCCTCGCCCTTCTTCCGCAGCCTGAGGTTCTCACGGATGCGGTCGTAGACGACGATGGTGTCGTTGATCGAGTAACCGAGCATGGTCAAGAGGGCGGCGACGAAGGGGATGTTGATCTCCTTGCCGATCAGCGAGAAGATGCCCAGCAGGATCAGGGCGTCGTGAAGGAGGGCGATGATTCCGGCGGTGGCGAAGCGGTACTCGAAACGGATAGTGATGTAGATCAGCATGCCCAGCGAGGCGATGATGACCGCCCAGACGGTCATGTTGACCAGTTCGCGGCTGAACTCGGGTCCGACGTCGTCCATCCCTCTGACCTCGAACTGACCGACTTTCGTCCCCAGGTTGCTCTGGAGCGTCCGGCGGTCCTCGGTGGAAAGGGACTTGGTGACGATGATGACTTCCTTGCTGTCGGCCCCGGTCACCTGGACCTTGGCGTAACCGTAGCCGAGGTCGGACAGGGCCTGACGGACCTGGCCGGTCGACACGGTCTGCTGGAAGGCCAGGTCGAGCCTGGTGCCGGAGGAGAAGTCGAGGCCGTAGTTGAGGCCTCGGAAGGCCATCGAGACCAGACCGGCGATGGTGATGACCAAGGAGATCCCGATCCAGATCCACCTGGTCCGCATGTAGTTGAGGTTACGAAGCAAGGGGAGCACCTCCCCACATTCCAAAGAACCATCTGGGGTCCTTGATCAGACCGGCGCCGACCATGTTCTTGATGATGAACCGGCTGAGGACGACGGCCGTGAACATGCTCATCAGGACGCCGATGGACAGGGTCACGGCGAAGCCGCGGACCGTGCCGCTGCCGAAGAAGAACAGGACCCCACCGGCGATCAGGGTGGTCACGTTGGAGTCGATGATCGTCCGCATGGCATTGTTGTAGCCGGCGTCGATGGCCGACCGCATCGTCCGTCCGTTGCGGAGCTCGTCCTTGATCCGTTCATAGGTGATGATGTTGGCGTCGACGGCCATGCCCACCGAGAGGATGAAGCCGGCGATGCCGTGCAGGGTCAGGGTGGCGTGCATCCCCCAGAGGACGAGAATCGTCAGCCCGGCGTAGAGCGCCAGGGCGAAGCTGGCGACGGCCCCCGAACCGAGGTAGAAGATGACCATGAAGGCGACGACCGCGGCGGCCCCGATGAGGCCGGCCGTCTTGCTCTTGGCCAGCGAGTCCTGACCGAGGGCGGCGCTGACGACCATCGGCCGTCCGACGGCAATCTTCACCGGGATGGCCCCGGCGTTGAGCATGACCGAGATGTTCTGGGCATCATTCAACGTCTTGTACCCTGTGATCTGGGCCTTGCCGTCGGGGATCTCTTCGATGACGTTGGGGGACTGGATGACCTGCTTATCGAGAAGGATGTAAATCGGCTTGCCGATGTTGTCCTTGGTGGCCTGGGCGAACTTCTTCGCCCCGTCCGCCTTGAACTCCAGAGTGACAACATTCTCGCCGGTCGACAGGATGACCGCGTCGGTCTTCTGAAGATCGGTCCCGGTGAGGACGGGCTTGGCCGTCGGGTCGTTCTTGGTCAACTTGTCCATGTTCGCCTGATCGTAGAACTCGAGGTAGGCGGTCCGGCCGATGACGTCCAGGGCCTGCTCGTAGTCCTTGATGCCCGGCAACTGAACGACCATCCGCTTGTTACCGGACCGGTAGATGGTGGGCTCCGTCACGCCCAGGCCGTTGACCCGGTTGTTGATGACTTTCTCCAGCTTGACCATGTCCTCGGCCGTAACCGGATGATCGGGTGTGTCGACGGCGTCAATGACGACTTCCATCCCGCCCTGGAGGTCTAGGCCCAAGCGGACCTGCTTCAGGACTGGATTGAATTTGCCGAGATAAACCCCGAAACCGGCGACGATGACGAGGAAGATAAGTAGGTAGACCAAGCTACGTTGGTTTTGCCCCACTCTTCTTCCCTCCCCCATTTAGAATAGCGACAGAAATGCATCCGCCCAATCGACCTGGTGTACAACGACTAATTATATCCTCGCTCTTAAAAGCTTGTCAATGAACGAGGATGGGCTGACTACCAGCGATTCACTCCTTCTTACGGCGGCCGCGGAAGGTTGTCGCCGGCTGATTTCGAGCCCTACAGCAGCCGAGTCTCATTCATACTGAGCTCAAAATTGCAGCCGAGGAAGGTCGCCGCCCGCCGACAGATGATCATCCGGGAGAGGAAGATTTCGAAGTACTCCATAACCGGCGAGATCTTCGTGTCGATCTTCAACTCGAGGGTGATCGTCTTGCGCTTTGGGTCGACCCGGACGAAGGAGTATTCGGCGGCATAGTTGACCCGGTCATGAATGTCGAAGGTGGCCGGGTCGGTATTGCGAACGCGAGTTCGATGAACGTCAGATTTATCGGCGATGATCACGGCCGCGCCGACATTGTTGACCACCTGTCCGTCGTCCTCTTCGTGATTGCCGACGGCCGCGACCACCGTGGCCACCTCATCGTAAGGCATCCCCAGGCGGCCGAGGATACGCATGGCGATGAGCGCCCCCGCCTGCGGATGATGGACCCGGTTGACCACGTTGCCGAGGTCGTGCAGATGGCCGGCGATCGCCGCCAGCTCGCACTCGCGGGCCGGGAATCCCAGGTAACTCAAGATGTTCCGAGAGATGCTCGACACCAGGTTGACGTGACGGCCGGAGTGCTCGGTGTAACCCATCGCGCCCAGGACTTCGTTGCCCTTGGTGATGTAGGTTTCGACTTCGGGATCGCGTTTGACCTCATCAATGGTCAGCGGGCTGGGCATAGCTCGTCCTCCTTGTCTCGGTTCAGGCTTATTCTACCCGCTCGGCCGGCTTCGATGGCCAGCCAGCTTAGGGCCGGCTTGCCTCGTTATGGCCGCCCGATGATGGTTCGCTCGTCCCCACTGCGTCTGGTGAACCTGGCCTCGTCCAAGCGTTCGAGGAGCGGGACGGCCACCCGGCGCGAGGTCGCCAGAAGGTCGCGAACCTCGGCCACGGTGAAGGGTCGGCCGGCAAAGGCATCGGCCAGACGACGCCTGGCCTCGGCCAACGCCGATTGATGAACGTAGAGGTCCGGGCCGAGCTTGGCCAGACAAGGCGCGACCAGATGATTGAAGACCTCGTCGACCGGCCAGTCACCGGACACGGCCGTTCGGGCGGTTCGGACGGCCTCCTCGACGGACGGTGGGTTGAAGAGGTCGCCCCGGAAGGTCTCCTCGAGAACGGTCGCCGCCCGCTCCTCGGCCGGACTGGGCCGCACCGCCCAGCCGGCGGCGGCGACCAGGTCGTGCTCACTGGTCATCCCCCTCTGCCCGAGGTCGGCCAGGAAGGCCGCAAAGGGCTTCGGGGCGAGCCCGAGGCGGCTCCGCAGGTCCTCCTTGGGGAAGCCCGGGCGCAACGGGTAGCGGCGATGGTGGTCCTGGACGGTGGTCACCGCCGTTTCCTTCAGCCGGTCGAGGACGCCCACGTCGCCGTAGTAGTCCCCCCGCTCATCCAGAACCCGAATGCGGCCCGAGACGATCAAGGCCTTAAGGGCCTCGGCGGCGACGGCCTCCGGTAAACCGGCGGCCTTGGCCACTTCGGCCGCCGTGGCCGGCCCGCCCAGGCGGTTCAAGGCTTCGGCGGCGACGGCCTCCGGGGCGCCGCTCTCGACGGCCCGCAGACGTTTGAGGAGGTCGACCCGGCGCCGTTCGCCTCGGTCGAGGGAGGGCTCGACGACCACCCCGCCGCCGATGGTGGTCACCGGCGAGTAGGAGCGGATGACGAAGCGGTCCCCCCTCCCCGCCACCACATCTTCCTCGGCGATGAGGATGGCCAGGGCATCGTCGCCGGGCCGGAGTTCTTCGCGGTCGAGGAGGGAGACCCTGGCGATGACCTCGGTCGTCCCCAGGTGCAGGTGGACCCGCGCCGCCTGAGCCAAAGCCCGCGGGGCCTTGGGCAGTAGGCTGACCCTGACCCCGAGGCGTCTGGCGGCGGCGAAGCGCCCCGGTTCGGCCAGGACCTGCCCGCGGTGCAACTGATCGAGGTCGGCGCCGGAGAGGTTGGCCGCCACTCGCTGGCCGGCCCTCGCCCGCTCGACCTTGCGGTCGTGGACCTCGAGGCCGCGGACCCGGACCTGGTGGTCGCCGGGCAGGACGACGAGGGATTGGTCCCTGGCGACGGTCCCGGAGAAGAGGGTCCCGGTGACGACCGGGCCGAAACCCGGCACGACGAAGGCGCGATCGACGGGCAACCGGACGAACCCGGCCGCGTCCCGCCCGGGGACGGTCGCGGAGAGCTCATCCAGGGCCGCCCTGAGGGCATCCAGCCCTTGCCCGGTGACGGACGAGGCCGGGATGACCGGGCAGCCCTCCAGGAAAGTCCCGGCGACCAGGGAACAGACCTCGCCGACGACCAAGTCCAGCCATTCCGGGTCGGCCAGGTCGGCCTTGGTCACTGTCACCAAGCCTCGACGCAGGCCGAGAAGCGATAAGATAGCGAGGTGCTCGCGAGTCTGCGGCATGACCCCTTCGTCCGCCGCCACGACCAGGAGGACGAGGTCCACCCCGGTGGCCCCGGCGAGCATGTTCTTGATGAAACGCTCATGCCCGGGGACGTCGACGAAGCTGATCGTGGTCCCGCTTGGCAGGACCAGGCGGGCGAAGCCCAGGTCGATGGAGATGCCGCGGGCCTTCTCCTCCGGCAGACGGTCGGTGTCCACGCCGGTCAGGGCCTTGATCAGAGCCGTCTTGCCGTGGTCGACGTGGCCGGCCGTGCCCACCACGATGTGCCTGTCCTTCACGCCGGGTCTCCCGCGGTCAGCCCGGTGAAGGCGGCGACGACGACCGGGAACTCCTCGTCGGCGATGGTTCTCACGTCCAGGAGGACCTGTCCCTGGCTGACCCGGGCAATCACCGGCGGGTCGGCCCGGCGCAGCCCGGCCTCGATCGCCTGCGCCGGCAGCTCCGGCCGGGACGGGGTCAGGGCGACCAGCCAGGTCGGCAAGTCGACCGCGGGCAGCGACCCGCCGCCGGCCGGGGACGTCCCCGGGACGACGGTGAAGGGCCCCAGGGCGGCGGCCCGCGCCCGCAGCCTTCGCGCCAGCCTCCTGGCCTTCTGGACCAGGTCGGCCGGGTCGGCCAGGAGGGCGGCGAGGGTCGGGATCTCCCGCTCGGCCCGCTCCGGCTCGAGGTACAACCGGAGCGTGGCGACCAGCGCGGCCAGGGTCAGCTTGTCGGCCCGGAGAGCCCGCATGAGCTGGTTCGAACGCATCTTCGCAATGACTTCCCGGCAGCCGACGGCGAGGCCCGCCTGCGGCCCGCCGAGGAGCTTGTCCCCGCTGAAGGTGACGACCTCCGCCCCGGCCTTGACGCTCTGCTGGACGGTGGGTTCGGCGGGCAGCCCACGGGCCGCTAAGTCGATCAGGGCGCCGCTGCCGAGGTCTTCCATGACCACCAGACCGCGACGCCGGCCCAGGGCGACCAGGCCGTCCAGCCCGACCTCGGCGGTGAAGCCGATGACCTTGTAGTTGCTGGTGTGAACGCGCAGGAGAAGAGCGGTCTCCGGGGTGATCGCCTCTTCGTAATCCCTGAGGTAAGTCTTGTTGGTCGTCCCCACCTCGACCAACCTCGCCCCGCCCTTGGACATGACTGCCGGGACCCGGAAGGCGCCGCCGATCTCGACCAGCTGGCCGCGGGAGACGACGACCTCCCGGCCCGCGGCCAGAGTGTCCAGAGCCAGCATGACCGCGGCGGCGTTGTTGTTGACGACCAGCGCGGCCTCGGCCCCGGTGAGTTCACGAAGGAGACCCTCGACGTGGTCGAGGCGCGACCCCCGCTCACCGGTCATCAGGTCCAGTTCGAGATCGCTGTAGCCGGCGGCGACCGCGGCCAAGGCTTCGCGGGCCGGCCGGGCCAGGACGGCCCGGCCGAGGTTGGTGTGGAGGGTCACCCCGGTGGCGTTGATGACCCGCCTCGGCCCGCCCTTTCCCTTGCTCCTCAGCCGGGCGGAGACCTCGGCGGCGATCAGGTCGGTCACTTGTCGGCGGTCGTCAAGACCGGCCAAACGCGACGCCAGGCCGGAATCACCGGCCCGCGCTAAGTCAAGAAGCTGGCGGATCTCCATGATCACCAGGTTCCTGGGCAGACCGCTGAGGCCCCCGTGGCCTTCAACAATCCGCCAGACCTGATCGACCGAGGGGAGATGACGAAGTTCGTTTCCGCTGACGGGGCTCAAGGCGATGAGTGACCTCCGTGATCGGTCCGCTTGGCCAAGGCCGGCGGGTCGACCATGCCCGCCATCTACTTTCTCCCTTTGGTTGGGGTTTCCTTTTTTATTATGGCTTAACCGGCCGAGGACAAACACGAGAAAGGCCGCCCCGTTGGGCGGCCTGGGCAGGTTCACTCGGCGTCGTGGGTCGACTTGGGCGGCCATGGCTTCCAGACCTGCGACGCATGGGGCTGGGCAGGGGGCTCGGCCGGGGACCCGGCCATTCCCGGGCCGACCCGGTTGGCGGTGGTCCACTCGGAAGCGGCGGGCACGGACGCTTCCGGGGCGGGGGCCCCGGGCGGGGCCGGGGCCCCGGGCGCGGCGGGCGCCACCGGGGCTGCGGGAGCTACCGGGGCCATGGGCTGGGCCGCTGGCCAAGGCTGGGCGGCCGGCCACTGACCCGCTGACGGCCATTGTCCAGCGGTCGGCGGCCATTGCTGGGCGACCGGCCAAGGCTGGGCCGCCCAGTCGGCTGGCTCCGGACCGGGCTTCGGCGGTTGACCGGCGAGTTTCGAAGCCCCGCTGCCGAGGTCTGTGTGGGCCTGAGCCCCGCAACTCATGGCGGCCTCCAGCCACCGGACGGCCGACCCTCAGCCGTGGGGTCTGGTCGGGGAGCCCGCCGGCTTGGGCGCCGGCCAGTTCGTGAACTCAGGCGGCATCGGCGGCATCCCGGTGTCTTCTTGCCCCCTTCCGGCAATGACCTCGGCCGCGCGACCACTGACTCCCACGTTTAGTCGGGCTGACCCCGGAGGGGCGACCTGATAGACCTGGCCTTGGGCGAAGGTGATCGACGGGAGGCGGGCGACAGGCGGGCCCGCCTTGACGGCGGCCGGCGGCAAAGGCGCCTGTTCGGAGGGTGGCCTGGTCGGCGGCGGTGTGGGTGGCTGGGTCGGCGGCGGCGTGGGTGGCTGGGTCGGCGGCTCTAGCTTGGCTGGCCCGGCGGCTTCGCTCCGGGCCTCGGCTGCCTTGATGCCCGCCGCTCCAGCGCCGTCTGTCACCGCCTCGCCCGGCATGGGCCCTTCCGACTGGGTTTCGACCACCCGGCGGGATTGGGCAGCGGCTCTGGCCCTTTCGGTCGCGGCCCGCAGTTCATCGGGGACGCCCGGCAGTTCCTCCAGGTCGGCCTGGAAGTATCGGCACAGACCCCGATAGATAGCGCGGGCGCAGAGGGCGCGGTAATCCTGATTCAGGAGCAACCTTTCTTGCTCCGGGTATTGATGGCAGCCGCACTCGATGATCACGGCCGGTACGCCTGAGGCGAGCAGGAGACCGCAATACCCGTCGACGTCCCGGGCCCTCCAAGCAAACCGACGCAGGAACGGCGGGGTCCCGACGACGTCGACCATCTCCGCGGCGACCAGCCCGGCCAGCCGATATGACGTGAACGGCCGGCGACAGTTGGCGATGACGGCTGGACTCAGACCGGCGCCGGCTCGGACGCCGCCAGTGTGTAACGACAGCAAGAGAGCGGGGCGTTCGCGACGGGCGGCGGCCAGACGCTGGGCGACCGGGACATGGTCGTCTCCGGCCCGAGTCAGAATCACCCTTGCCCCGGACGCCCGCAGCAGGTGGGCCAGTTCGAGGGCAATGCTAAGGGTCCCGTCGGCTTCGTGGTAGCCGAGGGCGCCGTGGGCGCGCCGGTCGCGACCACCGTGGGCGGGGTCGATGACCACCACCCGCCCGTGAACCACGGAATCGAGGTAGACGGTGTTAGTCTCGACGTCGTGGAAGAACGGGATCTCCATCCCCCGTCCGGCCGCCCACAGGGCCTGGGCGGGGTCGAGGAAGCCCCCGTCCGGATGGGCGATTTCGACGTTCCTGACGACCAATCTGACCATGAGTCCCACCCCCGCGGCTTGTGACATTCACCCATATGCTATGTCCGGCCGCCCCGCGGTGTTCGGCCGGGGACTGGAACAAGGCCCTCGGCTCGCTTGAGGGCGGATGACCCCCGGAGCGTCGGGAGGGCAAACGAGGGAGAATGAAAAAAAAGGCCCCGCCAGAAGCGGAGCCGCGTCGAGTCAGAGACTTGGCGGGGCAATTTCGATTGGAATCTATTTGCCGATGAAGAACTGGGCGACCATGACTCCCGAGGGGGACAGGTCGATGACCCCGATGCCGACCTCGGTGTAGGTCGAGTTCATGATGTTGGCATGGTGGTCAGGACTGGCCAGGAGTCGATAGTGAGCGGTGTAGACGCTGTTGGCCTCGCCGAGGTTCTCTCCGGCGGTGGTGAAGTAGACACCGGCCCGTTTCATCTGGTCAAAGGCCGAACCAAGGGTCGGCGACTGATGGGCGAAGTAGTTGTTGGTCACCATGTCCTGGGCCTTCTGGCGGGCCAGAGCGACCAGGGTCAGGTTGATCTTCAAGGGGGCTAAGCCATTCCCGACCCGGGCCTGGTTGACCGCGTCGAACATCCACTGCTCCTCGGCCGTGAGCCCGGCCACCGGCGGGGGCGGGGGCGTGGTCGTGGGAGGGGTCGTCGGCGTCGGCGGGGTCGTCGGCGTCGGCGGGGTCGTGGTCACAGGTTGGTGCCAGCGATAGGCCCAAGCCGACCAACCGCCGAGATACCCGCCCACCGGCGTGGGCGTCGGAGCGGGTGTCGGCGTCGGAGCGGGCGCCGGTTGGGGCACCGGCTGCGGCGCTGGGGTCGTTGAAGGCCGGCCAATCGATCTGCCTTGGTAGTAATATGTTAGGTACCAGGAGGCGGCCGCCGGCCGCGCCGGAACCAAAGCGAGGGCCATGAAAGCCACCAGCGAAAGGGCGAAAACCCTAGTGATCTTAGCTCTCCTTTTCAATCTCGCTCCCCTCTCGGACTTAGATTTCGCGGACAAGCCCATGATCCTAAGGGTAGACTATCGGAAGCCTTTGGTCAAAAGCTCAAGAAGGCCCTGATGTCGCAGTTTTTGGTAAGGATACCAGCATGATTCTGGAATCCACCAAGATACGCTATTTTCGACAGTACTGGAAACAAAAGGGCAGCGTAAACAGCTTATGTCGGGAACGATTATGGGCCACGGGCCATAACATGAAGCGGGATTGGGGAATTTCCCGTCCCGCTTCATGCATCTAGCTCCGGACCATTTCGCTGAAAGGAGGTGCAATATAGGAAAGCCATGTCGGATCTTCTGAAGCCAATGAGCGGGGAGCAAGCGATTATTCCCGGCCCTTGTACGCCGGCCACACCGTGTCCGCCGATCACTGAGATCGTCTGCGTCGACGTCGACAAGGTCTTCGACTCTTGCTCCAACGTCGAGTGCGCGGAGTTCTGCGTGCCCTTCGACACCGTTGGGGTGACGATCACTCCGGTCACGCCGGTACCCGTCCCGCCCTTCACCTTCGTCAGTTGCACGGCGGGCCCGGCCACCGTCGGACCGATCACCACGGCGGCCGTTCCCGGTCAACCCCTGCTCCAGCGGGTGATCGGGACCATCTGCGGGCCGGCCAGCGTCACCTTCACCGACGCCGCCGCTCAAACCTTCACCATCAGCCTGCCGGCCACCCAGCTGTGCTTCAACCAGGACGTCCTGCTCTTCATGCCGAACCCGTCGACGATGTTCGGCAAGATCGAAGTGGTCACCTTCGCCTGCCTGGGCGCCCGGGTCATCACCACGACCACTCCCTTCAGCGTCTGCGTGACCATCGGCCTCCGGGCCATTGTCAAGAGTGAAGGCCAAGTCCAGCTGATGCTCGGCGCCTTTGGGTACTGCCCGGTCCCGCCGACCTGCCGCGAGCTGGGTAGCCTTTGCGAGGGCTTCATCGCCGCGCCATTCCCGACCGTGTTCCCGCCCGAGATCTTCGAGGTGCCGCTGACGACCACGCATACGCCCGTCGGATAGCCCCGGAGACCTGGCGGGTTCAGGGAGAGAAAAAGCGACCGCCGGGACGTACGTCCCAGCGGTCGTTCTTCTTTCCCGCCGGCTCGGGCTGGGTGGGCTGGATGGGACTGGGAGTGCGGCCGGGTTAAGAGTGCGGCAAGGACGCCGCCGGCGCGGCTTCTTTGTTCTTCCCGAGGCGCGGCTCCTTAGGCTCGGGCGCGGGCGGCTCACCGGCCTCCGGGGCCTGCCCTTCCCTGGCCTGCCCCAGGCGCTCTTTAGAGGCGAAGCCGACGTAGGTCTGGCCGTTCTCGGAGAGGGCCAAGCGAACGATGCCGTCGGCGATGTCATAGAGGTCCCCCGCCATCGGGCTGATATTCAGTCCTAGGGATTCCTTGGCCTCGAGAAGGTCGACGACGAAGCGGTGGTGCGGATAGGCGTAGGTGAGCCGGTAGGCGATGGCCCGCGCCTGCTCGGCGGCAACCCCGCGGCGGAGCAGCAGCCGTTCGGCGTACTCACGGCCGATGTCGAGGACCCGGCCCCATCCGCCGAAGTCCAGCGGTTCGATCCGGGAGATCATCGGGGAGATGAGCTTCTGGACCAGGTCCGCGGCGCGATCCATGGCGTCGTTGAGGGAGACCGGGCAATCGGAGTTGTTGAGGGTGTCCGACATCGCCAGGGCCCGCGTCCCGAGGGCGTAACCGCGGATGTACTCGACACTCTGATAGCCATCCAGCGCGGACATGGATTTCCCCGGATCGCGCGGGTCGGGCACCTCCGCGTCAAGCGGCCCGAGTTCGGCGATGGGCGACATGACCACCTCGTCGGCGGAAAGGCAGAAGAGGGTCGCCGCGCTCCTGGCCAAGCCCGGGACGAAGACTCGGAGACTCTTGGCGAACTGTCTCAGGACCACGGCGGCCTTGTAGGCGCTGTCCACCGAACCGCCCTCAGATTCGAGGATGAGGTCGATGTCCTGCCGGGCATTGAGAACCTGGCCGAGGGTAGAACTGCACTCGCTCAGCATCAGCTCAGGAAGGTCGGGTCCGAACTGGCCGACGAGGACGAAGGTCCGCCGGGCCGTGGCCTTCTCGAAACGGGTGATGAAACCGTTGAGCTTCCTCGAGACCTCGGTCGGTTCTCCGGTCATCTTGGCAACAACCTCCTCGTGCTAGCACGGCGTATCTCGCCGCTCGGCGATGCCTGCTGCAAAAGCCGTCAATGACCGACCGATTTCTCCGGGACGGCTACCCTCTCCTCCGTTCGGGCCCTGGAAACGCCCGACATTATGGGCTTTGTGACGACATATGACGCCGTGCATCCGCGAAGCTTGTCCGAATCCGTCTCTAGAAAGCAGCCTCCCAATCCTCCAACCCCGGCCCGTCTTCGAGGACGGGTTTCACCGCCCAGCGCTCGAGGCCGTCAGGTACCACCTGGGTCTCGACCAGCAGGGAATCCCGCCGGTAGGTGACGGTCAGCCGGGCCCCGGGAAGGGCCGTATCGACGACCTTCCGCACGTCGCTGAAGTAGGCCATCTCCTGGCCGCCGAGGGCGACGATCTCGTCGCCGGGCCTCAGACCGGCCTTGGCCAGGCACCCATCGGGGTCGAGTCTGGTGATCGTCGGCCCGGTCTCCGACCTGGCCCCGAGGGTCGCCGCGACGCTTTCGGCGACGACCACGCCCAGGTAGGCCCGCTGCTGCTCGGGGTGGTAGCCAATGTCAAAGGCCTGTCGGAGGGAGTCGACCGATATGGCGAAGCCCAGACCCTCGACGCCATCACCGGAGACCTTGTGGGTCACCAGGCCGATGAACCCGCCCCCGGCGTCGACCAACGGTCCCCCGCTGTTGCCCGGGTTGACCGGGGCATCGGTTTGCAGGTAGGCATAGCCGCTCCCGTCGACCTCGCGGTTCTTGCCGCTGAGGACACCGACCGAGACGGAATCCCGGTAGCCGAGTGGGTTGCCGATGACCATCACCCGGTCGCCGATGTCGACGGCTCCCGGGTCACCCCAGTCGATAGCCGGCGGCAGGTCTTCCCCCTCGATCTGGACGCAGGCGTAGTCGAGGTCGGCGTCACTGGACCAGAACTCCCCGTTGAGGACTCGCCCGTCGTGGAGGATGACGAGGATCTCCGAGTAGCCCTCGACGACGTGGCCGTTGGTAGTCACCTGGGCCTCGGCCCCGTCCTCGGATTTCCAGGTGATCACGCCGGTCCCGCGGCTGTAGCCGGTGTCGCCGAACTCATCCTCGGTCTTAACCACCAGGCTGACCACGGACGGCCTGACCAGCTGGTAGACCTCGGCCGGGGCAAGGGCCTCCTCGGCCGCCCCGGCCCGGACCTCGAGGTCGAGCACCTTCCGCTCCAGGTCGTCGAGCCTAGCTCGGAAGTCGGTGTGGACATCGATGGCCGCCGTGGTCTCATCATACTCCAGGTTGGCCCCGAGGGCCTCGGAGAAAGCCCGCAGCGGGACCAAGGTCGTCCCGTCGATGCTGATCGCCGGGACGGCCCCCTCGACCGCCAGTCCGTCGACGGTCACGCCAACCACTGGGTATCCGGCATAGGTGGCGGCCCAGGCGGGGCTCGGGGTGGCCAGGATTAGGGCGGCAAGCAATAGGGCGATGAAGGCGGTGCTGATGGCTCGTGGCTTGGGCATGGGGTGACCTCCAAAGGCTTCAGTACTGGCAAAACATAAAGAAGCCGGCTCACACCGTGTATCGGTCTGAGGCCGGCTTTTCTTGAAGCGGATAGGACACCTTGGAATACATGGGATACAGAGGAAGAATTTTGGCGGGAGTATGTGGGAATCGAACCCACCGCCCGCGGGATCACCGCAGGCCGCCGGCTTTGAAGGCCGGGAGACCCACCAGGACCCAGCTACCCCCGCGAAACCTTGATGCCTACTGAAATCCTACCACAGCGCCGAGACCGGGGCAAACCTGCCGAGCGATCTACGAGGCGATCTTCCGGCCCAGTTCCCGAGCCTTCCTCAGGGCCGCCTGGTCCTTCTTGACCTCGCCCTTATCGTGGGCCACCGCCACCACCGGCTCGAAGAACTTCATTTTCAGGTACTCGAAGGCGTCGGTGAACATCTCGATCGTCGGATGGGCGGTCTTCGGTTCCTCGTCGCCCATCGCCACCACCAGGGCGGCCCGCTTGCCGGCCAGCTTGTCGTGGCGGCCGGGAAGCCCGTACCAGCGGTCAACCATCAGCTTGAGTTGGGCCGAGGGACCCCACCAGTAGACCGGGGTAGCCAGGACCCAGACGTCGGCCTCGAGGAGCTTCCCATAAAGCTCCTGCATGTCGTCGATGTTGACACAGCCCTCGCCCTTACGGGCCGGCTTCTGGCACGAGTCGCAGCCCTGGCACGGCTTGATGGTCAGCTTGTTGAGCCGGACCTTTTCCACCGTCGCGCCGGACTCAGTGGCCCCGGCGAGGACTTCGTCGAGCAAGAGATCCGAGTTCCCCCCGACCCGGGGGCTGCCGGCAAACCCGATGACTCGCGTCGCCATCCCCTCCTTCGTCAGTTGACCCCTAGATGAGGACGTCAGTTGCCTCGTCCAGGGGTCACTTGGACAGGAGGGGCCGAGTTTCCTTCCGCCGAGGCTATCCTTCCGACGCCGGCGGGCTACCCGATGGCCGGGGCGATCCTGGCCTTCAGGGCTTCCTTGGGGACGGCCCCGACGATCTTCTGGTTGACCTCGCCGCCCTTGAAGACGATCAGGGTGGGAATGCCCATGATCCCGTAGTCAGCCGGGGTCTTCGGGTTCTCGTCGACGTTCATCTTGCACACCTTCAGCTTACCCTCGAACTCCTCGGCCATGGCCTCGACGGCCGGGGCGACCATCTTGCACGGCCCGCACCAAGCGGCCCAGAAGTCGACCAGCACTGGCGTGTTGGCCTTGAGGACCTCCAGCTCGAAGTCGTTGTCGGTGACGCTGAAAACGTTGGCCATGGTCTATTCCTCCTCTAAGTGCTTGCCGGCCATCATCGCGGCCACCGCCCCGTCGCCGACGGCCGTCACCACCTGGCGGAGGGGCTTCTTGCGGACGTCGCCGGCGGCGAAAACCCCACGGGCCGAGGTCAGGGTATCCTCGCCGGCCAGGACGTAGCCGTGATCGTCCAGCTTCACCTGGTCCTTGAGCAGGCTGGTGTTGGGGGTCAGGCCGACGTAGATGAACACTCCGGCCGCCGGCACGGTGGCGGTGCCGCCGGTCTTGAGGTCGCGGACGACGACCCCCGTCACGGACTGCTCCCCCTGGATCTCCTCGACCACGGAATCCCAGATGAACTCGATCTTCTTGTTCGTCCCGGCCCGCTCCTGGATGACCGACGCCGCCCGGAGCTTGTCACGCCGGTGGACGATGCTGACCTTCTTGGAAAAGCGGGTCAGGAAGAGGGCTTCCTCAACGGCGGCGTCCCCTCCACCGACGACGACGATGGCCTCATCCCGGAAGAAGGCGCCGTCGCAGGTGGCGCAATAGGACACGCCGCGGCCGCGGAACTCCTCCTCGCCCTTGACCCCGAGCTTTCGCGGTTCGGTGCCGGTGGCCAGGATGACCGTTCGGCCCCGATACTCCCCTTCGTAGGCCTTCACGGTCTTGGGATCGGACCGGAGGTCGAGCGACTCGATCTCGGTCTGGATGATCTCGGCCCCGAAGCTCGTGGCCTGGCGTTCGAAGGCCTGGCCGAGATCGGGCCCGCCGATTCCCTCGGGGAAACCGGGGTAGTTCTCGATCTTGAAGGTGGTCGCCGCCTGGCCGCCGGCCATGCCCCTTTCCAGGACGGCGACGGTCAGATTCGAACGGGAGGCGTAGAGGGCGGCGGTCAAACCGGCCGGGCCGCCGCCGATGATCAGGACGTCGTAGACTTTCTCATCAGCCATTCTCGGTCAACCTCATCTCGGAAAAGATGGGGGGCTAAGGCTTCGGACAACAGGGAGCGCTCGGTCGGGTTGGTCACGAGAACTTCATCAGGATGCTGACCGCCCGCTCGAGGCCCTCGCGCCCCGACTTCCCCTGGGTCATGTCCTGACGCATACACTTCTCCATGTACTTGCCGATGACCGCCATGCCGACCTTGTTGATCGCTTCGCGCATGGCCGCCAGTTGGATGATGACTTCCTCGCACTCGCGCCCCTCGGCGAGCATCTTCTGGAGCCCCCGGGCCTGGCCCTCAACTCGCCTGAGCCGTTTTATCAGGGCTTCGGCCGGACCCCATTCTGGTTCATCGAGCACTGGTCCGGCACCGTCATCAGGCGTGGTGAAGCCCACGGGCGACGCGTCACCACCCGGGGCCGTCGGCGGCCCTGGCCGCTTCCTGGGCATCGTTTCTCCCCCGTTCGGCTCTAGTGCTTATACCCGGTAGGGTATGACCAGAATCATGATAACACCGCCTGCCGTGCCTGTCAAGGACTCCAAGCTTTGCCATTGTGGCCGGTCTTCGGCCCGGCCCGGGGGCCAAAAAAAGGCGCCTCGGACCTAGGCTTTCCTGGTCGTCGGCGTGGTTATCCGAGGCGGTTCCGGTCGTTCACCTAGCCTTGGTCCTGGCCCGCCGGATGGCGGCTTCATGGGCCCGGGTTTCGATGCTGTTGTCGAGCGGTCTCAGGTCGGCCTGCCCATACCGGCGAAGGAGGCCTTGCTTGAGCAGATGGTCGGTGATGGCCGGGTTCTTTGGCAGGAGCGAGCCGTGCAAGTAGGTCCCGATGGTGTTGCGATAGACAACCCCTTCCCCGCCGTCCTCGCCGTTGTTACCGTAGCCGAGCACGACCCGGCCCATCTCCTTCAACCCCTGACCGAGATAGGTCTGGCCGGAGTGGTTCTCGAAGCCTACCACCGTGGTCAACGGGCCGAAAGCGTCGGTCTCGACGATGACGTTGCCGATCAGCCGCTTCTTCCCGGCGACGGTCCAGAGATCGAGGACGCCGATGCCGGGAACCTGCTCCCCGTTGGCCGTCTGATAATACTGGCCGAGGAGTTGGTAGCCGCCACAGATGGCCAGGAGGGCGACGGCGTCCTCGACCGCCTCCGCCAGGGCCGACCCCTTGACCCGCTGGAAATCGAGGCAGATCAGCCTCTGCTCGCGGTCCTGGCCGCCGCCGATGAAGACGATGTCGTAGCCGAGGAAGTCCGGCCGGTCGTCCAGGGACACCTCGTCGACGATGGGATCGAGGCCGTGCCACTCGGCCCGACGCCGAAGGGCGATGACGTTGCCCCGGTCTCCGTACATGTTCATGAGGTCCGGATAGAGGTGACAAATCCTGATCTGAGGGCCGATGGCGATCACCCCTCATGCCTGCCAGAAGGGCCTGGCGTAGCCCATCCTCTGGATCACCCGGCGGACCTCGAGCATGGCCGTGTAGGTCGGGAGGACGTAGAGGGTCTGCCCCGCCTCCACCCGGCCCAGGGCGAGGGCCAGGGCGGCCGAGATGTCCTCCTCGACCGAAATCCTATTCGTCTCGACCCCGGCGTATTTCAGGCGAACCGCCATGTCTTCGGCTCGGATCCCCGAGGTCACCACGAAGTCTATCTCAGCATGAGCCGCGGCCAGTTGTTCGAAGTCGACATCCCACAGCCAGGAGACGTCGGTACCGTCGGCATAGTTGTCGTTGATCGCGATGACCAGGCGCTTGGCCCCGCGGTCGCCGAGGACGGTCCGGACCACTTCGTTGAACCCGACCGGGTTCTTGACCAAGGCGATCAGGACGCGGCGACCGTCGACGTCGATGGGTTCCATTCGGCCGAAGGAACTGGAGGCCTCGGCCAGGCCCGATCTGATGGCCTCGGGGCCGGCCCCGGCCGCCAGCCCGGCGGTGGCCGCGGCCAGGGCGTTGTAGGCGTTATATAGACCGGGCAGGGAGATGGTCAGGTCCAGTTCGGGTCCGTCCGCGGTCCGGACGGTCAGCCGGCTGCCGCTGACCTCATCGAGTTCGATGGCCGTCGCCGCTACGTCCGGCCGCGGCCTGTCCCGTCCACATCTCGGGCAACGGTACTTGCCGAGATGGGCGTAGTAGTAGACCTTATAGTCATAGGGCTCTCCGCATTCCAGGCAGTGCTTGGCCTCGCGGGCCTGGACCATCCGGGGGGCCCCCTGCCGTTCGTCGTCGATTCCGTAGTAGACCGCCGGGATGTCGACGTTCCGCCCAATCCCCGCCACCAGAGGGTCGTCCGCGTTGAGCAGGAGGCGGGCCCCGTCGTCCAAACGGGCGGCGCCGCTGCGGACGAGCTCGACCGTGTGGGCCAGCTCGCCGAAGCGGTCCAGTTGATCGCGGAAGAAGTTGGTCACCAGCAGGATCCGCACCGGGAGCTCCGAGACCGCCTTGGGCACCGTCGCCTCGTCGCATTCGACCAATCCGATATCGGCATCGAGGCGCCCGCGCCAATCGGTGGCGTCGATGAAGGCGGCGGTGACGCCGGTGATGAGGTTGGCCCCCGACCGGTTATGGACGACCTTGAGACCGGCGGCCCGAAGGACCCCGGCGATCATCCGGGCGGTGGTCGTCTTGCCGTTGGTCCCGGTGACCAGAATGACCCCCTTCGGCAGGCCGGCCGACAAAGCCCCGAGGATGCCGGGGGCCAGCCGCCGGGCCACGGTCCCGGGGAAGGTCGAGCCGCCGAGCCCCAAGACGCGGCTCAGGCGGATGATCGACTTGGCGAGCCAGACTGCGACCAGCCCGCGTGGGCCCAGGGGGCCCTCGATGCGCCTACTTGGGGCCAAGGGTAGCCAACTCATAACCGGCCTCTAGGAGAGCTTGGATGATCACCGGCAGGGCCTCGGCGGTGGAAGCGTGGCCCGCGCTGTCGTGCATCAGGACGATGGCGGTGCGACGGCCCTTGACCGCGCCGATGACATTCTCGGCGATGGCCGCCGCGTCTGGCTTGGAGGCGTCCGTGTCGGCGCTCGAGACGTCCCAGTTGTAGACGGTGTAGCCGTTGTCCGCCAGGACCGGGTAGTATTCGGGGGTGAAGTGGCCGGAGGTGCCGCCCGGGGCCCGGACGATGGCCGGCGCCGACCCGGTCACGCCGGAGATGACCGACTCGGCCTTCTTGACCGAGGCGAGGAACGCCGCCGGTGAGGCGTAGACGGTCGATTGGTCGTGGTCAAAGGTGTGGTTGCCGATGGCGTCGCCGTCCTCGGCCATCCGTTTGACCAGGTTCGGATAGCGGCGGACGTTCACCCCGATGACGAAGAAGGTGGCGTTGACGCCGTAGTCTTCGAGGGTCTTGAGGACCTGGGGGGTGACGGCGCTGGGGCCGTCATCGAAGGTGAGGTAGACCACCTTCCTCCCCTCCGGCGCCGGGCGGGCCGCCCCCGGGGCTACCGCCGCAAGGGGTAACGGGCGGTCGGAGGCCGGTTTGGCGGCGGTCCCCCCAGTCGGGGTGGCGGCCTGCCGAAGGTAGGCCATCTCCCGGGCGATGAAATCGGAGGGGATGGCCGGCTGGGCGGCCGGCGGCCCGTCGGTGATCAGGCGGCCCTGGAACCAATCGGTGAAGTCACGGCCGGTCAGGCCGATGGTCGTCAGTGACAGGGCCGGCCCGTCGAGGTGTTCCCCCGGCCCGTATAGACTGATGTAGTCCAACAGGTCATTGAGGCCGACGACCCCGGCGGTACGTTGCCGGAGCTCAAGCCCGAGGGCCAGGAAAAGGGCCTCACCGTGGCCGGGTGATGGCTGGTCGGGGGTGGGGCCGCCGGGTAACGGCTGGTCCGTGGTGGCGCCCAGGCTTTGAAGGTAGGACTCGGCCCGCTCATCGTCGACGCCGGCCTCGACCGAGGCCAGGCTATAGAGGGCAAATCCCCGGACCCAGCCCGCCTGGTCGGGGCCGAGGTCCCAGGGGAAGAGTGACCGCCAATACCGAGCCGCCAGCTCGACCGGGTCGCCCGTCGGGTCGAAGAGGGTCAGGTGGTCGCGCGCGCCCAGGCCGTAGGCTCGACAGAGCCGGGCCAACTCGACCAGGCCCCGCGGCGGGTCGTTCTTCTGGTTGGACCCGCCCGGCACATAGACGTCGACCGGCTTTTCTCCAACCCACAGCCGCCAGCCGCGCAGCCCGACGGCCGGACCCACGATCAGGACGCCGCGGCCCGACAACAGGTCGCCGGCAACGTAGGCCGCCGGTCCGGTGGGGCTGCCATCCTCGGCCGGCTCGGCCGCGATGGTGACCCGACCCAGCCTGACCACGCCCCCCAGGCCCGCAGCCAGGTCGGACAAGTCGGCCCAGGACCAGCCCGCGTCAAGAGGCGGGCTCTCCCGGCTTGGCGAGGATGCGGACCACGGCGGCGAGACGGAATAGGTGACGACGGCGGCCTTGCCCGCCGCCAGCCTCAAGGGCGATAGCGTACCGGCATCGTCGACCGGAGGCAGGACCTCCAGCGCGTCCGCGGGTGTGATTTCCAGGACCGAGGCCCCGCTCGGCAGCCTGACGGTGATCACGGCCCGCTGCGGGGCTTTGAGGGTCAGGGCTACTCGCACGACCCCGCCAGGCACTACCGCGAGGGCATACTCGGCGGACCCGCTCGATGGGGCGCCGGCCGTGACGGCGGCGGGAGCGGCGTCGACCGCGGGTGACCCAAGGAGCCCGACGCTACCGACCAAGAAGGCCGCCAAGACGGCGAAAGCCCGGTGTTTCAGAGCTTTCGCCGATGATCTGCGAGGTTGAGACAAGCCCCATGCCCCTTTTCCGCTAAATCCTGGGATTTATCGGTTAAGGGTATGCGGGGCTGGGGTTGTTTATACGCCGGGGAGGATGGTCGGGTTGGCCTCGTTGGTCCACGCGCGGCGGCCGGCCGTATTCGGGGTCTTGCCGGTCGAGGGAGCCCTCTCCGCGCAGGCGAGAGGGCTCTTTGTTATGTCCCGTGGACGACCCTCATATCCTTTCTCGAGGTGGTCTGCCATGCGCGAAACCCTCAAGAAGGCGGTTGAAGGGCTCGTCAAGACGGCCCGCAGCCTGCTGGTGGCGGTTCTGCTGATCCTTCTGGCGGCCGGCACCAGTTACGCCGTGAGCACGTGGCTGATGGTCCAGGAACGCCTCGATCGCCAACAGGAGATCGAGCGGCTCAGGGCCGAGGTCGTGGCCCGGTTCGCCCAGTTCGAGACAGCTAGATCGGCGTCCGGGGCACCGGCGGCCCCGGGTGCGGTGGGGGGCCCAGGGGCGGGGACCGACGAAGGTGGGATCGGCGCTCCGGCCGCTTTCGAGACCTTCCGGGCGGCCACCGACCAGCGCCTGAAGGCCCTGGAGGAGACGATAAACCGCGGGCTTGGCCGGCAAAGCGAAGAGGGACAGCAACTGAGGCTGTCCCTCGAGGTCAAGACATTGCTCCTTAAGGCCAAGGCCGAAGTCCTTCAAGTCCAGTTGGACCTGGTCGAGGAGAACCGCGGCGACGCCCGGGCGGGCCTGGCCCTCGCCGGGTCGACCATCGACCAGTGCCTCAGGGTGGCCCCGGTCGCGTTAAGGACCGACCTGGACGAAATCGCCCAGATGATCGCCACCAGCCGAGCCGACCTACTGACCGGCGCGCCAACGGCGGTCGACCGGATCAGCCTCCTCTGGCACCGCCTGGGGATGCTGGTCGGCGACTTCGCCAATCCCTAGCCTTTCTTCCGGCAGTCGGCACAGTAACCGTAGACCCTCAGGGTGTGGTCGACCACGGTGAAGTCGGCCTTGCGGGTGATCTCCGCCTCGAGCTTGTCGAGGAGGTCATCCCCGAATTCCTGGATCCGACCGCACTGGACGCAGATCAGGTGATGATGATAGTGGCGCGGCTCGGCCGCCGCCAGTTCGTACTGGCCGCGCCCGGCCCCCAGGTCGACTCGGTGGACCAGACCGAGGTGCTCGAACAGGTCCAGGGTGCGATAGACAGTGGCCAGGCCGATCTCCGGATGGTCGCCCCGCAGTCGGGCGTGCACGTCATCGGCCCCGAGGTGCTGCCCGTGACTGGCGGCCAGCACTTCGAGGACGGCCAAGCGCTGCGGCGTCAGGCGTGAAGAGCGCTTCGCCATCAGCTCCCGGACCTGACCGATAAGGGTCTCGTCCATCGGTGATCCCCCGCTCCCCCCCGGCCTGGGCGCGCGTGGCCGGCCTCAAGCCGAGGCCTTGGCCAGCGCGTAGAGGCGGTATATGTCGTCCATCAGCCCGTGGATGGCGATGGCCACGCCGATGTCGCCGCTGAAGGCCAGATTGCCGTC
>DASXUT010000066.1 GCA_036504675.1 Bacillota bacterium
CGCGAAGAAGTATGTCTTCCTGGACCTGAAGTTCCACGATATCCCGAACACCGTGGCCGGGGCGGCCCGTTCGGCCGCCGGCCTGGGGGTGGCCATGTTCAACGTCCACGCCCATGGGGGTTCGGCGATGATGGGCGCGGCCGCCGAAGCCGTGAGCGGGCTGGGTGAGTCCGACCGCCCGCTGGTCATCGGGGTCACCGTCCTGACCAGCCTGGATCAGGGGGCCCTGGAAGAGGTCGGGGTGACCCGACCCCTCGACCGGCAGGTCCTGGCCATGGCCGCCCTGGCCCACCGGGCCGGGCTGGACGGGGTGGTCGCCTCGCCGCGCGAGGCTTCGGCCATAAAAGCCAAGGAGGGGCAGGGTTTCGTGGCCGTGACCCCGGGGGTCCGGCCGCTCTGGAGTGTCGGCGGGGACGACCAGAGGCGGGTCCTGACCCCGGGTGACGCGGTCCGCGCCGGGGCCGACTATCTAGTCGTCGGCCGGCCGATCACCGGCGCCGCCGACCCGCGGGAAGCGGCGTCCAGAGTCATCGAAGAGATCAAGGCCGCCGAGGCGGCGGCCGAGGAGGAGCGGTAGTGAGACCAGAAGAAGTCATCGCCATCTTCAAGCAGACCGGGGTCCTGATGGAGGGGCACTTCCTCCTGACCTCGGGCAAGCATAGCCCCCAGTTCCTGCAGTGCTCGCAGGCCCTGCAGTTTCCGGAGGTCGGCGGGCAGTTGGGGAGGGGTGTGGCCGACCTGTTCGCCGGCGACCAAGTCGAGACGGTCATCGGGCCGGCCATGGGCGGGGTCATCCTGGCCTACGAAATCGCCCGGGCCTTGGGGGCCCGGGCGATCTACGCCGAGAAAGCGGAGGGCGGAGGATTCACTTTGCGTCGGGGCTTTACCCTCCGGCCTGGGGAGAGGGTCCTGGCCGTAGAGGACGCCCTGACCACTGGCGGGTCGGTCCGCCAGGTGCTCGAACTGGTCGGCCGATTGGGGGCGACGCCGGTCGGGGTGGGTGCCCTGATCGACCGCAGCGGCGGGCAGGTCGACCTGGGGGTTCCCCTGCGGGCCCTGGTCAACCTGAAGATCGAGGCTTACGACCCGGGCGACTGCCCGCTCTGCCGGGCCGGTCTGGCCATCACCCGTCCGAAGGGGGCTCCGACGGTCTGACCGACGCCGGCTTGAGCCGTTCCACCTGGGCCGGCTCGGGATTGACGAAGACCGTGTGGTGATGGTCGTAGATGACCATTCCCGGGCGGGCCCCGGAGGGCTTGCGGACGCGGTTCTTGGTGGTGTAGTCCACGGGGACGCGGCTCGACTGGCGGCCCCGGCTGAACCAGGCCGCCAAGAGGGCGGCCTCGGTGATTTCTTCTGGTTTGGCCTCCTCCCCCGGGGCGAGGCGAAGGATGACGTGAGAGCCCGGGATGTCCTTGACGTGTAGCCAGAGGTCGTCGGGGCGGGCCAGCCGGAGGGTCAACAGGTCGTTCTGGCGGTTGTTCCGCCCGACCAGGATCTCCTTCCCGGTGGTCGTCAGGAAGCGGTGGGGAGTGGAAGTCGGCTCGGCGCCGCCCTCGCCGCTCGGACGCCGGCCTTTAAGCGGCTTTTTCCCGGGCTTCTTGGCCCGCGGCCCGGCCGGGGGATCGGGCTTGAGGTAGCCGGCGCCGGCAAGTTCGGCTTTGATCTCGGCCAGGGCGGCCCGGTCCTCG